>JAQBPC010000449.1 GCA_028287725.1 Chloroflexota bacterium
CGGCTCGGGTGCGCAAACGACCCGAGCAATGCCCCGACACGCCGCCGCATAGGTCAATGGCTATAATCAGCACAAGTGACCCACTAACAGGACGGCGTGGGTATCGCTTATTAGGGAGTGCAGTCAGGTACCGCGGGAGACACCGCGCCGACCCGTTCACTTCGCAGCGGCGACCCGCTAACGTGACAGTAACAGTATCATCACGACGAATAACGTCGACAGCGCCGCAGCCGACGCAGTCTACACGTTGAGCTGCTGGGCACAGCCTCGAGCGCGGTGCCGCTGTGAACAATGTCGGGCGGCAGCACCTGCACATTGGACACACGTTGGTCGAAAGGAAGACTCTACATGGCTAGTGCCGAGCACGCCCCGACCGTCGTTGACCAGTCGGTACTCGACGATCTGCACGCGCGACTCCGCGTCTACCGACGCGTAGCCGTCCCCGCAGGCTTCGGATGGACGCGCGGCGTCGACGGCGACTACCTCGCGGACCTACTGGCCTACTGGGCCGACTCCTACGACTGGCGGGCACACGAAACCCGGCTCCGCGGCCTGCCGTGGGTCCTGGCCGGCCAGCACGGCACGCCGATTCGAGCAGTCCACCTGCGAGCGACTGCAGCCGACGCCGTTCCGGTGGTACTCCTTCATGGATGGCCCGACTCGATCCTGCGATTCGAGAAGGTCCTACCAATGCTATCCGACCTTCATCTGCTCGTCCCGGCCTTACCCGGGTTCCCATTCGCGGCGCCGGTGGCCCGCCGCGGCATGTCGTGCTCGGACATGGCCGAAGCGGTCGCGCAGGCGATATCCGAGCTCGGCTACGAACGCTACGTCCTCTCCGCTGGCGACGTGGGCTGCGATGTTGCCGAAGCGCTGGCTGCCAGTCACCCCGATCGGGTCGCCGCCCTGCACCTTACCGACGTATCCCAGTTACACTACCTGGTAAATCCTCCGCAGAACTTGTCCGACGAGGAGCGTGACTACGTCCGACACGGTCATCACTGGCAGGCGACCGAGGGCGGTTATTCGCACGAACAGTCGACCAAGCCACACACGTTAGCGGTGGGATTGGGCGACTCGCCCGCTGGCCTCGCAGCCTGGATCCTGGAGAAGCTGCGCACGTGGACGGACTGCGGCGGCGATGTGGAGACCGTGTTCACTCGGGACGAGCTGCTTACGTGGATTACCGCATACTGGGTCAGCGGCGCCATCGGCACCTCCTTCACGCCCTACGCCGAGAGCGGGTCGAAACCGATCGGGCGAATCGACGTTCCAGCGGCGTTCACGATCTTCCCGAAGGACCTCGTCAACGCCCCTCGGGAGTTTGCGGCGCGCTTCTTTGACATCCGATCCTGGACGGATGAACCCGCCGGCGGTCACTTTGCGGCATGGGAGCGTCCGTCGGAGTATGTCGCTGGTATTCGGACAGCCGTAGATCTCGCGAATACCTGAGGCGTGTCGTGCACAGTGAATGACCCGCTCAGATGCTGACAAAAGCACACCTTGGTGTGGAAGGGCGCGTACTGAAGGAAGATGCGGGTGTACATTATCACGCCGCGCGGCCCATGCACTAGGCGCGGACGCGTCGCTCCCGCCTTTTCCACGCGTCAGGTTGCGATGCCTGCGATCACGATGTCGAACATCTTCTCGGCGTCGTCTAGGTCGCCAGCATGATCGTTGGCCAGCCCGATCCCGTACACGAGCCGGAGAACCTCGGCGACGCTGCTGCCGGGCCGGACCTCGCCGGCCGCCCGGGCCCGTTCCAGGAGGACCGCCCCGGCCTGCTGCATGGCACGCACAACCCACTTTAGCGAGCGAAGAATGTGGCGCGGCGTCGACGGAAGAGGCGCGAGCAGCATATCACGGCAGGCCACCTCCCCCGGATTTTGATAGTCGCGGAGACACACCGTGGCGTGTCTCTACCGCGTGCGTGAACCCAGAATGCAGCCCTGCGGTCAGCTATGACGTTAGTCATACCGCTCATGATCGGGAGTGATCCCCGCGCGCATGTAGCCCGATTGCGGGTAGGCTCGCTATTGGCGGAAGAGTTGCTTCAGGTACCACACCGCCGGTTCTGCCTCGGCGAATGGAGCCGTGAAGATGGCGCTCCCTGCGCTCTCGGCAGACACCATGCCCGCCGTCTTGCTCGACTGGAGAATGGCCTACACCTCGCCTGGGTTCGCCTGCACATATCCCTCCCGGACGTGCTCCTGCTGCACGCCTCACTAATGAAGAGACGCCACCGACCCAAAATTCATCGCTCTGCGCAAGGATTTAGTGCGGGCGACGATGCATTTCGTTGGGAAGTCCGAAGTGGCGGTGCACGGTTGGATCGAGAAACCCGGCGAGCCCGACGATCCGTCCGGCACGGAGGCTCACCACGTTGACTGCACCGAATCGGAACCGGACGCCGTCCGCACCACCCTGATAACAGGCGAAGGCCAGCTCCAGGCTCTCCCGCTGCAAGTAGCTCGCAGCCGGGTCGTTGTCATCAGCTTGGCTCGCCGGCTGGTCGTCCGGCCAGGGCTCCAGCCAGATCGGCCCGAGTACCGGCTCACCGAGATCGTCAGTCTCCCGCCGTGGAGGGCCGTAGTCTGCCGAGAGCATCCGTCGAGGACGGCGGGCGATCAGCCGCAGGCACGCGTTGGTGCTGATGCTGTAGAGCCACGAGCGCAGTGAGTTGCCACCTTCGAACCCAGAAAGGCCCCGCCTCGCGCCGAGCAACGAGTCCTGCAGCGCGTCGGCGGCGTCTTGCACCAAGCCGAGCATCCGGTAGCAATGCGAGTACAGTTCGTGCTAGCTCGCCACCAGCTGTTCGAAGGCCGCCGCGTCGCCCCGGCGGGCCGGGGCCAGTAGTTCCGGCTCGGGCGGCAGGTCTACGTCGTCCATCGAGTCCATTGCTCCAGCCGCCCTCGCCCGCATTGCCGTCTTCGCACTGCACCGCGTATGTGCGCCGCGACAGCCTTAGTACGTAGCGCGGCCCCCACTGATGTCCATACATTGCCCAGTTGTGAAGGAACAGTCGTCGCTGGATAGCCAGTGCACCAGCGCAGCCACTTCCTCCGGCTGTCCTACGCGGCCCATCGGAATTCTCCCAACCATATACGCCACGGTCTCGGGCGACACCTGGTCGAGAATGCGTGTCTGAATCACAGCCGGGGATATGGCATTCACAATGATTCCCTGTTGGGCAACTTCCTTGGCCAATGATTTAGTGAAGCCGATTACAGCGGCCTTCGAAGCGGAGTAGGCGCTGAGGCGCGGGTTTCCTTCTTTGCCGGCAATGGAAGCGATGTTGACTATACGTCCATATTCGGCCGCGAGCATGTCGGACAACACAGCTCGGCAGCACAGAAATACGCCGCGCAGGTTCACCGCGATTGTCTGATCCCAGGTCGCAACGTCAAAATCCTGCACCAGGGTGGATCCGCCGGTAATTCCTGCATTGTTTACGAGAATCGCGACCGGTCCAAGCTGCGCCCGTACCTGATCGAACGCGCTCTGAACGGACTGCTCGTCGGCGACATCGCAACCAACCGCTATGGCCGTGAGGCCCTCCGCTGTAAACGCCTCCGCCGACCGCGCCGCGGCCGTTGGATTGATATCGGCAAGTGCGACGCGCGCGCCGGCGCGGGCAAGGCGCTGCGCGATCGCCAGACCAATGCCCTCTGCCGCACCGGTTACGATAGCGACACGGCCTTCAAGGTTACGCTCCATGCGAGTAACTCCTCCTAAAATGGGGGTGTTAGAGCAAGCCGGCGAGCACGCGGCTCCGACTAGCCGACGATTCTTGCCTGGAGCGCTTCCGGTCGGATCAACACGATCCGCCGCTCGTCGATTGCGATCAAGCCACGCTCCGCAAACCAATGTAGCAGACGGTTAACACTCACTCGCGTCGCGCCCACCATACCGCCGAGCTCCGTTTGCGTGATCTGCAGGTCAATCTCAACGCCCCGCGACGTGGGCCGGCCATATTGCTCACCGAGCCGAAGCAATGTACGTGCGAGCCGGCCAGGAATATCAAGAAACATCAGGTCTTCAACCTGTGAGCTGAGCCTGCGCACTCGTGCGGTGAGATCGCCGAGCAAGATGAGGGAGGCGTCCGGTTGCTCGCGTAGAAATGCGACAAACGCCGAGCGGTCGAGAGTCAGCAGGCGAGACGGTTCCAGGGCAGTGGCAGTTGCCGATCGCGGGGCGCCGTCGAGTAGCGCAAGCTCACCAAATACATCGCCAGGCCCATGAACCGTGAACACAGCCTCCTTCCCCTCGCTAGAAAAGACGCTGATCTTTACGCGGCCGGCTTTCACCAAAAATAGGCTTGTTCCGGGGTCATCTTTATGAAAGAGGACTTCGCCACGTCGGTAGGTTCGAATACGCACGCGCGCTGCCAGATTAAAAAGAGCCTGATCGGTGAGACCCGCGAAAAGCGTAATCTGGCGCAACGTTGCCAGGTTTAGCTGTTCTGGCGGCATGCAGCATCCTTAACCAGAATATCGAGGTACAAATGCGCCGTACGTTGACGCAATGCAATACCCCAGCATTGTAGGGGTGGGATGCAGCGGCGGTCAATTGATAGGGACGTTACGAGTCCAGACTACTCTCCAGCACGGCAAGGGTCTGCTCTAGCCGCGCGACCTGTGCGTCATCGCGCGGTTCTTCTCCCAACGCGTCCTCGATAGCCTCCTCGGTTGCGTCCATCATGGCAAGGGTCGCATTTTCGGGGAGGCCGAAACGCACGTCGGCACGGTCAACCCGTACCGTTCGGCCGTCAACGCCTGCAATCACGTCGATGAGATCGTCCGTTTCACCGATCGCGAGGCCAGGACGCGCGGCGCCCAGCCCATACTCAGCCGCCACCTCGGTGAAGTACGAGTCCGCCGCGCCCGATTCGTCGCGAAAAGAGCAAAATCTGGGATACATGAACGCCTTTCCGCCGTGTTACTATCATGTCGTGACTGGACCTACTACCTGGGTTGGCTGCGAACCGGCGTTGCGCCTAACACCCTGTGCACATGGTACAGGAGCCTGGCGTGGCTGGTCCCTGCCCGCGCCTGCGGCAATGTGCCCACGATGATGCGCTGCCCGTCCTGCGGCGCGGGGCCGCCGCTGGAACCGACGAACCATTGCGGCATCTGTGGGATGGCCTTCCAGAGCGCCGCGGCGCTGTCACAGCGTGAAAGCCATCGCGACACATATGTGAAGACGATTACCCTCAACTTACTCGGCGACCCGAGCGCGCCTGCCGCCAATGTGGACGAAAGCCCGAACCTGGTGCAGCTGCTCCCGCCAGCCACCCTACTCGTCGGCAGATACCGAATCATCGAGGCATTGAAATCCGGCGGCATGGGCGCTATCTACCTCGCGCATGACGAGCACCAGGGAAACCTGCCATGTGCAATCAAGGAGATGCTAGACCGCTTCACCGACGAGGATGAGCGGGAGGCAGGCAGGGCGTGGTTTAAACGAGAGGCAACCACCCTCGCGAGCCTGCAGCATGCACTTATCCCACTGATCTACGACTACTTCATCGATCGCGGCCGATATTATCTCGCTCTCGAATATATCGATGGCGTCAACCTCGAGGATCTGCTTGCACGCGATGGCAGGCCCGGCTTACCAGAGCGCATGGTACTGACTCTTGGGGCGGCGATTTGTGACGTACTCACCTATCTCCACAGCCAAACACCGCCGCTTATCTTCCGAGATCTCAAACCCGCGAACATCATGATCACCCGCCGGGGCGATGTGCGATTGGTCGATTTCGGTATTGCTCGATCATTCTCGGCACTACGCAGTGCTTCAATGGTAGGTACGCCGGGCTATGCGCCAATTGAGCAGTATCACGGACTTGCCGACGCGCAAAGCGACCTCTATTCACTTGGGGCCACGATGCATCATCTGCTGACCGGCAGTGACCCGCGTTCGGCTCCGCCTTTCACCCATAAACCCGTGCGGATGTTGGTACCGGATATAAGCCGCGCGACCGAGCGCCTGCTTGAAGGCGCCCTTCACAAAGAGGCAGCGAATCGCGGCCCGCGCATTGAGGAGTTTGGTCGCCAACTCCGGCGTATTGATTCCGATCTCGCGCAGGGACTCGTGCCGGCGATAATCGACACCGTGGCTATTCACGCTCCGGATGTACGGATGCCACCGACACACATGAGCATCGCGCGTGGCACGATGGACTTTGGCACAAAGAACCGTGGCGCCCTCCACACCCTCAACTTCCCGGTGAGTAATGACGGTAATGTCGAGCTACGCGTGGTGATGCGCGCTAATGTGCCCTGGCTTCACACACCGGACGGCCAGCTTCGCGTACCGCCAGGTAGTCTCGTGCAAGTGCCGCTGAATGTTGACTGCAGGGCGCTGCCAATAGGACAGCACAAAGCGCGCATCGAGCTCGCTGGAAATGGCGGAGTCGAGAGTGTACCCGTCGAGGTCAGGGTAACCTACTGGTGGTTCAATGGTGCGGGTGTGTTGATGGTCGCCGGCATAGGTATGGCCGGAGTGCTCGCCATCCTTGTGCATCTGCTGATTCACTTTAAGTGAGCCGGCCCTGACCTGCGACAAGTGAGCACGGTTCTGGCGCATTCGCAAACGCTTGGTATGCCTTTGTAGCGGCGTGCACGCATGGTCGCGCGAGCATCTGTGTACTGCAGTTGCCGGCACCGGCTGGGTCAGGCGTGGATGATGGTTCCATTGGTTGACCGTGGTCATTTTTCGCGCATGTACTTGCCCCGCGCACGCTTCCACAGGCATTATGTAGAAAGCAAGGGGAAGCGGAATGGACGACGAGACGATTTATTTGGATCACGCGGCGACAACCCCGGTTGATCCCCGGGTTGTCGAAGCGATGATTCCATATTTTACCCAACATTTTGGCAATGCCTCAGGGCTGTATGCCCAGGCGCGCGCCACAAGGCAGGCTTTGGATTCGGCGCGAAACTCCGTGGCCGAACGACTGGGCGCGCGACCGAGCGAGATCATCTTTACAAGCGGCGGGTCCGAAAGCGATAACGCGGCGATCAAGGGCGTGGCATGGGCCAGTCGCGACCGCGGTAATCACATCATCACCACCAGCATCGAGCATCACGCCGTGCTTCATACCTGCGAATGGCTCGAACAGTTTGGCATCGAGACGACCTACGTGCCCGTGGACAGTGACGGACGTGTCGATCCAGCCTCAATCGCCGCCGCGATCAGGCCGACGACAGTCTTGGTCAGTGTGATGTATGCCAATAATGAGATTGGCACGCTGCAACCGCTCGAGGAAATCGCGAGGATTGCGCACGCTCGTGGCATCCCAGTCCATTCCGACGCGGTGCAGGCGGGTGGCCAGCTGCCGATCGATGTCAACACCCTGGGTGTAGATCTGCTTAGCCTGTCAGCGCACAAATTCTATGGTCCAAAGGGAGCCGGCGTCCTGTATTTGCGCCGAGGCACGGCCTGGCTACCAACGCAGCAGGGCGGTGGACAGGAACGGAGCCGCCGGGCTGGGACCGAGAATGTAGCCGGTATCGTGGGTCTTGCGAGGGCCATGGAGCTGGCGTATAGCGACCTGGATCGGCAAACGGACCGATTGCGGCAACTCCGCGATCGTCTCATCGAGGGCGTACTGGCCTCAATACCGAATAGCAGGCTCAATGGTCATCCTACGCACCGATTGCCAAACAACGCCAACATTTCGTTCGCAGATGTGGATGGCGAATCCATCTTGCTAAATCTCGATGTACACGGCATCGCGGCCTCCAGTGGGTCTGCCTGCACGGCAGGATCGATCGATCCCTCTCATGTTCTGATCGCGCTGGGTCTGTCAAACGCGATGGCCAGCGGAGCACTTCGGCTTACCTTAGGTCGGGGTACCACAGAAGGCCATATCGATCGCGTGCTGGAGATTCTCCCGGGAGTTATAGCGCGGCTACGTGCCCTGACGGCGGAATCGGTCACGGCGGTGACTGTGTGAGCCAGTATTTGCGCGAGGAGCTGATCACTGTCGAGCATGACGGCGCGCGTATCCATGGCATGCTGCACCTGCCAAAGGAAATGCCGGGGCCAAGTCCTGCCGTTATGCTGCTGCATGGCTTTACCGGTAGCAGCAACTCGGATAACCGAATCCTCGTGCGCCAAGCACGGTACCTCGCCGAGGCCGGCATCGCGGCGCTCCGGTTCGACTTCCGTGGCTCGGGCCAGAGCGAGGGCGAATTCTGCGACATGACGTTGAGCGGCGAGACCTCGGACGCGCTCCTGATGCTTGATTTGCTTTCCCGGCAGCCCCATATTGACCCGGCGCGGTTAGGAATCCTCGGTCTGAGCATGGGTGGCGCTATCGCCGCATGTGTGCTTGCTCGCCGCAACGATGTCCGCGCGGCAGTATTGTGGGCGCCAGTTGCGTACCCTTATGAGCTCCTGACAAGAGCAGCTGCCGCGTCGGGGAATGCTCCTGACGCCGTATCAGGACAGGTCGATGCGTCGGGCGAGGCAGTTGGCCCGGCTTTTTTGATGGAACTGCCCTTGATACAGCCGATTGACGGGCTACTTGGATCGACAGTGCCCTTGCTCGTACTGCATGGCAGCGAGGATTCAACGGTGCCTGTCTCGGAGGGTAAGGCGCTCGTTGAGGCGGCCGCGGGAATCAGAAAATTCACGCTGGTCGAAGGTGCAAACCATACATTCCAAGCGTTGCCCTGGCGAACCCAGCTCTACGCCGAGACAACTGCCTGGTTCAAAGAACACCTGTAACCGGCGCATTCGACATGCAACGTGTCGCGCCGCATCCGCACGCGTACAAAGCAAACGGGCCTGAAACCAAAAACACGCTGGCCGCACCAAATGGTGCGGCCAGCGTGTTTTGTTCAGTCTGTGATTCTACCCGCGCGCGCCGGCCGAACGCGAACGGAAGGGGTAGTACGGCGCTCCGGTCGAGGCCGCGCTACCATGGTCCGAGCCGGCGCGTGGGCCGGACGGCCTGGCGTCACGCCGCCATCCGTTTCCCTGCTCAGAGAAGCGGGTCCGATCGCGAGGCGCTTGGCCATCGTTGCGGCGCGGCTGCCGCTGCCCGGGCCGGTCGTCGTTTCGTGATTGGCGGCCAACAGCGCGCTGGATGGCGCCACGCCGTGGCTCCGCCGCAGGGGTCTCCCTGCCTGGCGCAGGAGGCAACTTCCGTTGGATATCTCGAAGTTCGGCCTCATCCTCAGGAGCCACCAGTGTTATGGCGATACCGTTAGCCCCCATTCTGGCCGTCCTGC
This sequence comes from Chloroflexota bacterium, assembly GCA_028287725.1. Taxonomy (GTDB): domain Bacteria; phylum Chloroflexota; class UBA5177; order JANWHV01; family JANWHV01; genus JANWHV01. Next base: position 9,246 of record JAQBPC010000449.1, read on the forward strand.
CGATTCGGTGCGTGTAGTTCTCCGCCGTATCGGGTAGGTCGAAGTTCACGACGTGCGTGAGACCGGTGATATCAAGACCGCGGGCGGCGATATCGGTGGCAACCAGCACCTTGAGGTGCCCGGCGCGAAGTGCGCCGAGTGCCTTCTCGCGCTGAGCTTGGCTTCGCCGGCCATGGAGCGTGGCAACCTTGAAGCCTCGGCGCTCGAGGTCTAGGGCCAACTTATCCGCCTTATGCGTTGTGCGACGGAACACCAGTGCCAGATTGCACTCATCGTGAATAAGAATGTCGTGGAGTGTGTCGGTCTTGTCGTTCCCGGCAACCACACGAACGAACCGCTCCTCGAGTGTCTCCAACGCCGCACCAGGGGCGTCGACGGCAATCCGTACCGGATCTTTGGTGTGTCGAGCGGCGAGCGACTCCACTTCACCGGGAAAAGTAGCGCTGAATAGCGCCGTCTGGCGAGGACCAGTGACGTGGCCAAGGATCTTATCGATCGCTGGCGCGAAACCTACGTCGAGCATCCGGTCAGCCTCGTCGAGCACAACGAACCGCGTCTGTCGCAGGTCGAGTGTACCGCGGGTGAGGTGATCGAAGACGCGACCAGGTGTGCCGACTACCACGTGAGCGTTACCGCGAAGCGCGTTGATTTGCGCCTGCATACCAACGCCGCCATACACGGCTACCACGCGTACGCCGCTCTGGCGTCCCAGTGCATTGAGCATCGTCGCGACCTGCGATGCAAGCTCGCGAGTTGGGGTCTGTATCAGGGCTTGCACGCGGCGCTCATTCGTGCGGATAGCCTCGATAATTGGGATACCGAATCCGGCGGTCTTCCCTGAGCCGGTACGAGCAAGGCCGATAACATCACGACCGGAACGAAGCGAGGGAATCGCCTCCTCCTGAATCGGTGTCGGGCTGGTGTAGCCCATGGCCTTGAGGGCGCCGGCAATGCGTGCATCAACCGGCAGTTCGCCGAAACGCAGATCGCGAACCGGCGGAATTGTCTGAGTTGTCAAAATGTACTCCACATAAGGAGGTACCTACGCGAATTAATTCGGTCGCGCGGCACGATATTCTACCCCAAGAGTTTTAGGCAGCCGACCAACTGTGGCTGCATCAACATGCTGCGCTCCAGGCAATTCTGCCATGCGCGAGCACCACGATACACCACCGGCTACACTCGGGGCTACGCTGCATGGGTCCGACTGGCAAACCCGATCTGGCAGTGAAACACTGCGCGGGGAGCGGACACCAGAAAACAGCACGTAAACCAGGCGCAGCACCACTGCCATAGCGGCGTGCGTCGGACTCTTCTAGTATACCATATTTCCGGGTCTGCGGTTTGGCGCTTGCCACACCCTTCGCGCATGCCGTGCTAATTACGACTGTCCAGACTGTCGGAACTGGGAGTAGCCGCCTACTCCTGCGAGGGGAGCACCGCATCGTCAACAGCAAAGTCCACGTAATACAGATCTTCGCCAATTCCTACTTGCGCGTTGCCTACACGCGCTGCGCCGACCAGCGCAAGCGTCATCGCGCTTGCCATTTGCTCGGCCAGAGCCCTCAGCACAGCGGTCGGAGGCGGGGTCTTGAAGGTACACAACCAATGGAATTCGCTCTTGTTGATACAAGGCATCTCAAAGTAGCCTACTTGCACCGAGGTTGCGGGCCCGTACTTGCGATGTTCGTCACGAACAGTAGGGGGCCCACCGGGATGCTTCGGATCGGCCGGTGGAGAATACGCTTTATAGATAATGGTTTCCCAATGAAAGACCATACCGCCCCCAATCGCCGGAGTGCGATGCCCGGAAACATCCGGTCACAACTGCCGCAGATTAAGCATACTGCACGGAAGCCCCCAGCGACGGGATCATACTAACGTTGCAGACGTGCTATGTTTAGTACATGCGGCAGCGTGACTGGACCTTGTCACCATGATTGCTGGTGCTGGGCGGTAACTTCACCGCCAACATCCGCGTGACGCCGCTCAAGGAATACAATGCCAGAAACAGTAGTCCCGATACCAGCGGCGACGGTAGACCCCTTAGTGGACCTAGCCCGTGCGCGCCTGCAGGCCTGTCCGCCGGTGGCCCAGGCTGATCTGCTGGCGTGTCTGATCAATTTGCGCTATGCACGAGTTGAGGGTGACGAGAAGATTGCGGCCATTGAAGCCGTGGATCGCCACCATGCCAGGGCAATTACTATCGCTTCCAAGGGTCTTGACCGCCGAGAAGATCGCGCACTTAGCCTGATGATCATGGCGATTACGGGAATGCGCGACAACACGCCGGAGAGCAACGCGCAAGCAGAGCACACCTTACGCCAGATTCGGATACCGGCCGCGAGCTAGCGTCTTAGTGACGCGTGCTATCCCTCGACGGCGTCGACCGTCAGGGCCGCGGCCGCTAGCTCCCTGCCGATCGCGCCTACGAGGTCCTGTCGGGCCATGCGGTCCGCGAGGCGAAGTGCTTGCGTGATTGCCCGCGCCTTAGACCGCCCGTGGCAATTGATCAACACGCCTTCCACACCCAGCACGGGTACGCCGCCATACTCCGCGTAATCGAGACGAGCACCCAGTGCGCGCAGCGCGGGCATGGCCAATGCCGCTCCCAACTTCGAGCGCACGTTACTCTTCAGGCTCTCGCGGAGCAAGCTGATGATCGTGCTGGCGGTACCTTCCATCGTCTTGAGAATGACGTTCCCGGTGAAGCCGTCGCACACGATAACATCGGCCACGCCGTCGGTCACGTCGTTGCCCTCGATGTTGCCAATAAAGTTTAGCCCGCTGTCCTTCAGCAGATCATATGCGGCGAGCGTTAGCGCGGACCCCTTGCCCTCTTCCTCACCGTTGCTGATAAGGCCGACTCGTGGGCTCTCCAAGCCCTGTGCCACCCGCACGTAGACAGCGCCCATTCGGGCGAATTGCACAAGATATGCGGGCTTGCAATCGGCATTTGCACCCATATCGATGAGGAACGCCTGGCCGGTCCTGGTAGGAATGACGCCGCCAAAAGCGGGCCGATCGATGCCAGGCTGTCGCTTCAGTACGAAGATGCCGGCCGCCATGATCGCACCGCTATTACCGGCGGAAACCGCCGCGGAGGCGCTGCGGTCCTTCACCATGCCCACTGCTACCGGCAGCGACGCGTTGGGCTTGGCACGCAAGGCGCGAGCCGGGTGCTCGTGCATCTCAATCGTCTCCGACGCGTGCACCACCGTAATGCCCGGCGGCGTTCCGCCAAGCTTCGCTAGCTCCTCCCGAATACGCGCCTCATCGCCAACCAAGCAGACTGCAACGCCGTGGTCGCGTGCGGCAGTGACCGCGCCGCTAATCGGCTCGTGTGGGGCGTGATCACCGCCCATTGCATCGAGCGCGACAGGAAGGATTTTTGCGGGCGCGGTCATGTGGAATGAGACTCCTGGTCGTAGTACTAGAGCACGCTTGGAGCGGTAAACCCGGCCCCAGCAGCTCCGATCGGCGGATCGTCGGCGTATGTATCAGTGTACCGACTTGGCACGCAGGACTGATGACTCTGGCCAAAGATGCAGGGCACGTTCCGTCGTCCGCGGCCCTACTCCTCGGGCGGTGCATACGAAAGCAAATGCCGCGCTTGAGAAAACACGAGCAGACCTGTTAGAGGGCCTCCAGCTCTCGCTCGAGCGCGTCGTACACTGCGACTGCCCGCTCGATCGGCTCCGGAGTCGACATGTCAACGCCGGCCGCTTTCAGGATGTCGATAGAATGGGCCGAGGATCCCGCGCTCAGGAAGCCGAGGTAACGCTCAATGGCCGGCGCGCCTTCACGCTGGATCGCGTCGGCGAACGCAGCGCCCGCCGCGATGCCGGTGGCGTATTGGTAGGAGTAGAAGTTGAAAAAGTGGTGTTGTGCGCGAGCCCAGGTGCTGCCCATACCCTCGGGCGTCACCTCTACGGCGTCGCCATACCATCGCTTCAAGATCGCCGTACTGGTTTCGGTAATACTCTCGTAGCTGAGGGTTTGCCGGTTCTCCACCATCTGATGGGCGGCTAGCTGCAGCGCAGCCATACTCGCGCCCCCGTAAAAATTCGCGTTAAACGAGCCCAGCGCGCGAGTCAACACGTAGCGCCGTAGCGCACGATCCTGCGTGGTGTTGAGCAGGTAGCGGGACAACAACAGCTCATTGGTGGTCGACGCCATTTCGGCAAGGAAAAGCGTGTAATGAGAATAGACAAATGGCTGCGTTCGCGTGCTCAAGGTGGAATGCACGGCGTGACCAAGTTCATGAGCCAAGGTGAACGTATCGCTCACCTTGCCCTGCCAGTTAAGCAAGATCACGGGATGATAGCCATAGCAGGCGCTTGAATACGCCCCGTTACGCTTCCCGGAATTATCCGCCCAGTCCACCCAGCGCTCGCGAAACGCCTGGTCCAGCACGGCCCCATATTCGGCGCCTAGGGGTGCCAGCGCCCTCTTGACGAGCTCAGAGGCCTCCTCAATCGTCGACTCTTGCTGTACCTCGGCATCCAGCGGCGCCTGCAAATCGTACGGCATCAGTCGTTCGACGCCAAGTTCCCGCCGCCTGAACTCGAGGTAACGGCGGAACGGATCCGTCCCTTCTTCAACCACCCGAATCAGGTAATGGAAGAGCTCTTCCGGCAGGTGCACGGAGTCGAGCGCCGCCGCCAGTGCCGAGGGATACCGGCGGGTGCGTGCGAGAACGACGTCGCGCTTCTGCGCCGCGGCAAACGAGGCGGCGATAGTACGCTTGTGCGCCGAGAATGCGCGGGCGGCCGATTCGTATGCGGCCTTCCGCACGTCCCGATTCGGCGACTGCAGGAGATTGCCAAGCGCTGCGAGCGACATCGGCACCTCTCGTCCGTGCTCGTCGGTGACGGGGTCGAAGGCGATGTCCGCGTTGGCCGTGTTGCGATAGATGTCGTACGGCGCGCCGAATATCTCGGTCAGTCCGGCGAGCACTTCCTCGGCCTCGCTTCCGAGCATGTGCTCTTTCTGCGCCAAAATATCGGTGAGATGCAGCCGGTACAAGGCAAGGTCCTGATTGGAGTCCAGGAACGACTCGACGGTGCCGTCCGGCAATGCCAGGAGCTCTGGCTCGACAAAGGCGGATGCGGCATTCACCCGCGCCACCATCGCCGTTGCCCGGTCGATCAGCGCTTGACGGCCGGGATCGGCCTGATCCTCCGACGACCGATTCGAGGCAAACCAGTACACCTGGTGCGCCGCCTGCCCAATGCGATCGCTGAGCTGCATACAGGCCAGCAGCGCCTCCGCGCTTTCGCCGAGACGACCGCGATACCGTGCGAGCTCGGCAATCAATGAGTCAACCTGCTCGAGGGCCGCCTCCCATCGCTCGATCGAGGGGAAGAGGCCATCAAGGTCCCAGGTTAGCGCTGGTAGAACGCTAGCACGCGACGGGCGCGCGGTCGCCTGAGGCGCTGCCATCGGTATGTCCTTATCGCTATGTCGGAGGAGCTACGCGGATACGGTTAAATATCCAGATTCTTCACATTCTTGGCGTGCGTCTCGATGAATTTCTTCCTTGGCGGCACGTTGCTGCCCATCAGCATATCGAACACTTCGTGGGCATCCAACTGATTGTTCACCTTAGCCTGTAACAGCACCCGGTGTGCCGGGTCCATCGTGGTCGACCAAAGTTGCTCAGGGTTCATCTCGCCGAGACCCTTGTATCGCTGCACGTTCGCCTTCTTGTCGGGGCCAAGTTCGGCAATTATGGCTTCGCGTTCAGCCTCGTTGTAGGCATAGCGAACAGTCTTCCCATGCTGAACCCGGTAGAGCGGCGGCTGCGCGATATAGAGGTGGCCAGCTTCGATGAGCTCGGGCAAGTGACGGAAGAAAAACGTCAACAGCAAGGTTCGAATATGGGCACCGTCAACATCGGCGTCGGTCATGATGATAATCCGATGGTAGCGAAGCTTCTCGATCGAGAACCGATCCCCGATGCTGGTGCCGAGCGCGGTGATCAGCATCTTAATGGCGTCGAAGCCAAGAATCTTATCCAGACGGGCCTTCTCGACGTTGATAATCTTGCCTCGCAGCGGCAGGATAGCCTGGAAGCCGCGATCGCGGCCTTGCTTTGCCGAGCCACCGGCGGAATCACCCTCGACGATGTAGATTTCGGTCTTGCTGGGATCCCGTTCCGAGCAGTCCGCCAGCTTACCGGGCAAGCTCACGCCTTCGAGCGCGCTCTTCCGGGTCACCAGGTCGCGTGCTTTCCGTGCCGCTTCTCGTGCTCGAGACGCGGTCAAGCACTTCTCGACTATCTTTCGACCCTCGGTTGGGTTCTCTTCGAGATAGGCGAACAATCCGTCGTTCACCAACATTTCGGTGTACGTCCGCACCTCGGCGTTACCAAGCTTTGCCTTGGTCTGACCCTCGAACTGCGGATTGGTGAGCTTCACGCTGATGATTGCGGTGAGTCCCTCACGCACGTCTTCACCGGTGAGGTTGGGTTCCTTCTCACCAATTTGCCCGTTCTTACGGGCGTACTTATTGATCGTGTTGGTTAATGCCGAGCGGAAACCCGTGAGATGGGTACCACCGTCCGGCGTATTGATGTTATTGGCAAACGTCGATATGAGCTCGCTATAGTCTTCGCAGTACTGCATGGCTACCTCAACCGAGGCGCCCTCAAACTCCTTAGCAATATAAATTGGCGTGGGAATAATGACCGCGCGGTTGCGGTTCATGTGCCGCACAAACGAAACAATGCCACCATCGAAATAGAAGCTGCGCTCGCGTTCCCGCCCTGGCCGCTCATCACGGAACGTGAACCAAAGGCCACGGTTGAGGTACGCCATCTCCCGGAACCGTTGAGCCAGCACGTCGTAGTCGTAATCGTCGGTCTCCATGATGGCGCGATCGACGAGGAAGCTGGTACGGGTGCCGTGACCTTCCGCGTCACCAACCACCGCTACTGAGCCCTGGGGGATACCGTGCGCATACTCTTGCCGGTACAGCTTCCCATCCCGGCGAACCTCGACGGCCATCCAACGCGAGAGCGCATTAACGACCGAGACGCCGACGCCGTGCAAACCACCGGAGACCTTATAGCCCTCGCCGCCGAACTTGCCGCCGGCGTGCAACACGGTCATCACCAGCTCGAGCGCGGAAACGCCCTTGTCCGGGTGTATGTCGACGGGAATGCCACGCCCATTATCCTGCACGGTAACGGCGCCATTTGGCTCGATAGTGATGTCGATACGGTCGGCTTCGCCGGCCAACGCTTCGTCGACACTATTGTCGACTACTTCATAAACAAGGTGATGAAGCCCACGGATATCGGTGCTGCCGATGTACATACCGGGGCGTTTTTTGACGGGGTCAAGCCCCTCGAGAACAGTAATGTTTTCAGCGGTATACTGTCGCTGCATACCTCTCCTTTCCACATGCACAGGGTGCCCGCTACGGACACTCAATACCCTGGTTTGGCGCCACGGAAGCCACTACCACGGACGCGACTTCGCGGCCGCCCAGCTGCTCGCCTCCAGAGGAGCGGAGGGTGGCGCAATTCGAAGCTTTTACTGCCTTTAGTATACCATATTTGGCGCCTTCCCCTCCGAGTAC
>JAQBPC010000473.1 GCA_028287725.1 Chloroflexota bacterium
GATCTTCACAATCCAGGCCGCCTGCGATCCGGGCTCGGGACCGTCGCCGGCTCGGATCTTCAGCCGCGCATAGTCGACTTCCACGGTAGCTTCGTCAACATGCGCCAGCGGTTTCAAGGCAGCGACCACCTGGTCGGTCAGTGCCTGCGCTTGTGGGCCACCTTCGCCCAGCCAGACGCGTAGCAGCAGCCCATCCGACCGGTTGCCATACAGCGCCACGCCGGTGCCGTCGGTACCGCGCGAGCCCAGTGCTTCCAGCAAGTCGACGAGTATTCGGCCGACTGGCCCTCCTTGAGATGAGCCCTTATAGAGGAGCCCCGCGACTCCGCACATCCTGTACCTCCCGCCGCCGGTCCCAACCAGCGCTGTTCGCGTTGCCGGCATGCCCTGCTCGCCGATCTCTGCCGGATTCCAGCATCCATATAGCTCCAGGTTTTTGGCACTGTCAACGAAAATCCGTTCCTGAACCGATACGATGGCGAAAGCACACAGCGCCTCCGCCTCCTGGTGTGCATTTCTGACATTGCTCTCAACAGTCGCCTTACGTCATACTGTCCACAATTGAACAGTCGTTCTTGCCATGCCGGCAGTGTTCGCCGGTAGCAATATCTCGGGCGGCACGAAGCGGTGCTCTATGCCACATTCCGCGGCGAAAGGAGCACCCACGATGGTCATGACCGAGGCGCGCGGCGCGTCTGAAATTACGGATCCGGCTCAGCTGCGACAGCAGCTTCAGGATCAGGGCGTCCGCTTTCTGCTCAGCTCATTCGTCGAGCTGACCGGCATCCCTAAGGCGAAGCTCGTGCCAGTTACCCACCTGGAGGACGTGGCGAAGGACGGGGCGGGATTCGCGGGCTTCGCTGTCGGCAACATGGGCCAGGGCCCGCACTCGCCCGACATCGCGGCCGTCCCGGACTTCACCTCACTCACAGTGCTTCCTTGGCGGCCAGACGTCGCCTGGGTTGCGGGCGACGTGCACGTGGCGGGCGAGCCGTGGCCGTATTGCCCGCGGGGCATCTTGAAGCGTCAGATCGCACGAGCCGCCAGGTTGGGCTACTCGTTCAAAGTGGGTGTCGAGCCGGAGTTCTTCCTGCTCCGCCGCGAGGCGAACGGCAGCGTGAGCCTGGCAGATGCCGCGGACAGCCTGGCCAAACCCTGTTACGACCAGCGGACGCTTAGCCGAAACCTCGACTTTCTGACGACCCTCGTAGGCTACTTGCAAGAGCTTGGCTGGGATCCATACGCGAACGATCACGAGGACGCGAACGGGCAGTTCGAGATTGATTGGGCCTTCGCCGACTGTTTGACCACCGCCGATCGCTTCATCTTCTTTCGCTATATGACCAAGGTGCTCGCGGAGCAGCAAGGCTGGATCGCCAGTTTCATGCCCAAGCCATTTTCCCATCTCACGGGCACCGGAGCCCATTTCCACATGAGCTTATGGGACGCGGCGGGCGACCGCACGCTTTTCCACAATCCCGGCGACCCAATGGGTCTATCTGATGCCGCGTACCAGTTCATTGCAGGCCTGAAAGTTCATGCCTCGGCGCTGGCGGCGATCACCTCGCCAACCGTGAATTCATACAAGCGATTGGTGATGGGAAACGCACGATCCGGCGCCACCTGGGCGCCGGTGTATGTCTGCTACGGCGGCAACAACCGCACCCAAATGCTGCGGGTGCCGGGACCTGGGCGCGTGGAGAACCGAACGGTAGACGGCGCCTGCAACCCCTATCTCGCCATGGCCGCCCTCTTGGCGGCGGGCCTGGACGGGATTGAGCGCGGCCTGGAAGCCGGCCCGCCGGAGCACCGCAACATGTACGAGCTCTCGCCGGAGACGCTGCTGAGCGAAGGCATAGCCGTTCTTCCTGCCACCCTGAGCGACGCTATTGACGCCCTTGAGGCCGACGAGGTGGTGCGGTCTGCGCTCGGAGCAGATTTCGCGCGGACCTACATCGCGGCCAAGCGCGAAGAATGGGAGTCGTATCACAGCGCTGTCTCGCAGTGGGAGATCGATAACTATCTCGATATCTACTGACCGCCGTCCCGCGGTCAACCCTCGCGCTGAAGCTGCCGGAGCGTGAGCACAATCTGCAAAGCCAGCCAATGATCGCTCTCACGCGGGTCAAGCCCAGTCAGGTCCTGTATCTTGTCGAGGCGCTGGACGAGCGTATTGCGATGTACGTAGAGTCGTTCCGCCGTGCGAGCAATGTTGCCCCCGGCCGCTAGAAAGGCGGTGAGCGTTTCCAGTAGCCCGCTCGCCCTGCGCGCGTCGTGCATGCTCAGCTCTTCAATCGCCTGCTGAAAGCGGTCTTGAGGCGTTTCCGTTGGGCTCTCGGCGGCCAGGCCGGCGAGGTAACGGGCAGCGCCGAGGCGGTCGAAGGCGGCTACACCGTCCGGCGCTCGTGTGCTACGGGCTACTCGAAGCGCTTCCTGGGCCTGCTCGAAGCCTTGCCGATAGTCGATCAATGCGCGGCAGATACGCCCGACTCCGACACAGGTGAGCCCGCCGAGCTCACGTACAAGCAGGCCATGCAAGGCCGAAAGTTCGCTCAGAAGTGGCTCGAGCGGGGCCTCGCCCCGCACGCGGACCACCAGCCAGAGCTCCGCCTCCAGGTGGATTAATGAGCCAGGAAATTTCTCGCCGAGCCAGCGCTGCGCCAAAGGCAATACCCGCAGTAGCGCGGCTCGCCGCGCCGCTGGGCTCGAATCTACGGCCAGCGAAAGTACCACCGGCGCGTGCGGCCGTCCGAGGTCGCAACCGAGCAGGGCCGCGCGTCGCTTCACGACATCGTCGCCCTCATCGGTGCCATCCATCAGGTCGCGGAAGAGCCGAGCCG
>JAQBPC010000502.1 GCA_028287725.1 Chloroflexota bacterium
ACCTGCTCAATACCGCATCACAGCTTCAGGCATTCGTCGTCAACGCGGCGAAAACACAATCCACGGCCCCACCGTTCCCGTGCTCCACGCTGTTTGGCACATTCGGCGCGCCCGGCGGTTCCACTAATATCGCCAAGCATACCAAAGGCGGCGACGGTGGGCGCGCCCCGGGTAACGGGGATGGAGGGGGAGGCGGGAACGGCGATTGACGGAGCTGTCTCCCGCGCCTACCCAGTCAGCCGGATTGGGTTTGTAGCGCGGGCAACAATCGATACCCCACGCCAGGCTCTGTCACGATCAGCCGAGGATGCGCCGGGTCGTCTTCTATTTTCCGCCGAAGCCTGTTAATAAAGACGCGCAGGTATTGCGTCTCGCCGTTATATTCCGGCCCCCAAACCTCGGCCAGCAGTTGCCTGTGTGTTACGACTTTGCCTGTATTGCCGGCAAGGTAGGCGAGAACATCAAATTCGCGCGCCGTCAGATCGAGGGCGGTCTCCTTTAGGGTGGCTGTGCGGGTGTCGAGATTCACGGCGAGGCTGCCGGTGAGGACCACGCCGGTATTGCTGGCCGCGGTTGTGGGGCGGCGCAGCAAAGCTCGTACCCGCGCCAGCAATTCATCCATGCCAAATGGTTTTGTCAGGTAGTCGTCCGCACCCAGATCGAGCGCACGCACTTTGGTATGCTCTTCGCCTCGTGCGGAGAGAACGAGGATCGGAAATTTCCACTGCGACCGTACGGTCGCACACAGGTCCAGACCGCTCAAGCCGGGCAGCATAAGGTCCAGAATGAGAAGATGCGGTGGGTGACTGCCCATCTGGATAAGCGCATCGTCGCCGGTCTCCGCCACGTCTACCTCGTAGCCTCGGGCGCTAAGGTTCACCCGGAGCGTGCGCCGAATTGCCGGCTCGTCGTCCACTACGAGAATACGTTGCACGCTCATCAGGAACCCGAACCAGCGGTGCTGCTCGGCCCGGAAGACGTACCGGCGGCTTGCTTGCCGGCCGGAGATCCAACTGGTAGCTCGACTATGAAGGTGCTGCCGTTACCCGGGCTGCTCTCGACCGTGACGCGGCCGCCTTGTGCATCCACCAAACCCTTCACGATCGCCAGCCCCATGCCCGTGCCGGAAACCCGGGCAGTCGCGCTCTTCACGCGGTAGAATTTGTCGAAGATTTTCTCTTGCTCGGCCTTGGGAATACCGGGACCGAAGTCACGGACCGCGATGCGGATCTCGGGCGTGCCGTCCGCTGCCTGCGTAGCCGTGGCGCTGACGATTATCGGCGACCCGGCCGGCGAATATTTTGCCGCGTTCTCCAGCAAGTTCGTCATGACCTGCTCGATTTGCAGCGCATCGAGCTGCACCATTGGGAGATCGCCGGCAATCGCCTGCTCAATCGGATGCCCTTCGAGGCGAGGACGCATTCGCGACAGCACGCGCTCGAGTAACTCTCCTACATCTTCCCAATCTTTGTCCGGTCGAATCGCGCCGGCTTCGATGCGTGAGAGGTCGAGAAGATTCGACACCAGACGGGACAGGCGATCTGCCTCGGTATTGATATCCATGATGAACGCGTTTCGGTCTTCAGCGCTCCACTCGATATCGTCCTGCAACAACGAGCTGGCGGCAGCTTTAATTCCGGCCAGCGGCGTACGGAGGTCGTGCGACACCGACGACAGCAGCGCGCTCTTCAGGTTGTCACTCGCCTGCGCTAAAGCCGCTGCCTTCTCCTCTCGCGCCAGGCGCGCTTGCTCCAATGCGATGGCCGCGCCATTCGCGAACGTCTGCACTAAATGCTCGCGCTCGACATCGGTTTCCTCGCCGACTTGAGGGACAAGCTCGAGCACCCCAACCGTACGTTCACTTATGCGAAGCGGAATGAATCGAGCGCGCTCGAACCCGGAACGGGGCCGCCGGCTCCAATTGAGCCCATGCTTGGCGGAATTGGCCCCACCAATACGATATTCATGGCCTTGGTTGTATGTCTCCGAGACCGCGGCTGCCACGTTCCTGCTGCGCTCCATAAGCAGGTCCGGCGGCAATATCCCGGCAACCGCCACGGTTCGCCACTTACCGTCCTGATCGGGCATCAGTACCGCGGCGGCTATGAGGTCAAAGGTGCGGCTGAGCTGCTGGGTGAGCGGGGTTAGCGTTTCCGCGGGATTTTTCTGGGCAATCAGTGCCACGCTCAGGCCATAGAGCGCCTCCGAGCTACGCATGCGTCGAAGTGCCTCGACGCTGCGCCTTCGTGCAATGTTGGAGAGCTGGCCGACAGACAGGGCAACAAGCAGGAACACGACCAGCGCGACCACATCCCGGCCCGAGGCGATCGTTACCTGGTACAGCGGCGGTATAAAGAACCAATCCCATGCCGCGATGGCCGCGAACGATACCAGGACACCCGCGACGCGCCCGCCCACGGCCGCCGCGACCAGCACCGGCACCAGAAATAGCAGCGGGAGACTCTGGCCAAGTGGGCCCGTTCCCCCGTTCCAGGCAGCGAGAATTGGCACCAGGAGCGCTACAAGCACGAGGCCGGTCGCGGTACCAATACGAGGGTGCTGGGCCAGTGGATCGAGCTGCTGCAGGAGCTGACGAAATCGTCGGACAATCATAGCTCCATCATATCCATGCACCGACTACCTTGTGCGCACGAGCTCCGTTCGGCGGCTGCCAGGTGACTATTGCTCAACATGGAAAAGTGGTCTACCGGGGCGGAAGCGCCCCGGTAGACCACTGCGGTCGGCTGCGATGCCTCTGGCGACTTTTATTTGAGGAACGTCACCGACGGTTTAGCGCCCATCGCCACTTTGAGCGTGTCCCACATACCGGCCGCTTCGTGCCCAGGCACTGCGCACACGATCGCGTACGAACCCGCTTTCGATGCCGTAAATGTAAACTTCATCGTAGCGCCTGGAGGCGAACCCGTGACCGGATTCGGCGTTTCGGCACCCAGGAATGCAGGTTTGGCGTTTGTCATAGCCTTCTGGCTGGCCAGCGTGATGATGGCGCTGTGCGGTAGGGCACCCTTGTTGGTAAACGTTGCCGTGACCTTATATCCAACCGGGATGGTGACTACCATCTTCCCCTGGCCGTACCCATCGAAATTAAAGCCACCCAGCGCAGTCGTCAACGATGCGGTGAGGACGAGTGTAGCCGTGTGCGCCTTTGTGTTTGCGGTCAGAAACGTCGGCCCAGCGCTTGTCCTCGCCGTCAGGCCGTGTGCATTAGCGACCCCATGACCCGGCAGCAGAAGGCCGAGCATTCCAGTCCCAAGCAGCGCGCCTGCGACAATTCGTGAACGTAGTTGTGATGTTTGCATAACTTGGCTCTGCCACCAGCTAGCAGCAACAGAGCACACACTCCTTTCTTGACTTGCTCTCCACACCACATATTTAAGGTTAGTAAAACTCGCTATAACGTGCGCAAATGACTAGCATCGAATCTCGCCAGGTAAGACTCAGCAGTAGCGTCCCCGGGACCGCGGCCCGCGCCGTTGCTCCTTAAACGCGCCCGCACTAGCATGACGGCAGAAAGTCGTCGTGCGAACATGCGATTACAAGCCATGGAACCAATGCACCATCCCGCAAGCTCACTTC
>JAQBPC010000514.1 GCA_028287725.1 Chloroflexota bacterium
TACGACAGCTCGAACAGCGGGTTCAACTTTGACGGGTACTCCAGGGGAAAGGCGAACTTTACCGTTCCGGTCGGCTGGAATGTCGAGTTCCTGTTCTCAAACAAGCAATCGCTGCCGCACAGCCTGGGGGTAACGTCGGACCTCAAGACGCCGCCGACCGAGCCGTTCTTCGGATTTCTCCCGGTGCAGACCCCGAATGCCAATGTGGGAGTAGGCCCCAACTCGGTCCAAATTGCCGGCCTGACGGCGAGCCATTCGGGCAGGTACCACATCGTCTGCCTGGTTCCCGGACACCTACAGAGCGGCATGTGGGATAACTTCACCGTTTCCAGCACGGCTACGATGCCGTCAATCCAGGTGAGCAAGTAACGCCTGCATAAGTTATCTGGTAACCACGAGTACATGGGGAGGGCCGGACGCACGGCCCTCCCCCGCTCGTTCATTGAACTGAACAACGTTCTTTGCCACGCTAGATGCATCGTGACGCACCACCATTCACGTCATGGGACTGGTGTTGCAGCGGGTTGGCGCCGCGCTGTTCGAATGCCAAACTCGGGAAAGACATGCGCGATGACATCGCCTGGCTCGCTGCGCGGCATGGAGCCGTGCGTATAATCAGAAGTGATATGACATGGCATAGCTACTGGCGTAGGTTATTGTGCCGCGCCAATTGACCGACCAACAGGTTCGTCTACTCCGGCTACGGGCCCAACGACTTACACCGGCGCTTGCAATTTCCTCGGGCGTAGCTGATGTCGCACGAAGCGCTTTCGCCATCCAGGCGCAGGATCCGAGAGCCGCGGCGCTCGCCGTCCGGCCACGCAGTACCGGGCTGCTCGCGTCCGACGTCGCCGAAGCGCGCAACCATACACGCTCCATCGTGCGTACCTGGGCCATGCGCGGCACCTTACATCTCCTGGCAGCCGAGGATGCCGGCCGGCTGGTCGCGCTGCTAGGGCCGGCTATCATTGCCGGAGGTGCGCGCCGCAGGCATGAGCTGGGGCTCGACGAGAACGTCTGCGACAGGGGTCTCCAGGCGATCCGCGCCATTCTTGCCAGTCAGGGACCGTTGACGCGGGCAGAGCTAGTCGAGCGCCTTGCCGCGAGAGGCATCGTCCTCGACCCAAAGAGCCAGGCCCCTTTCCACCTGGTTGGTTACGCGGCGCTCTCCGGGGTTATTTGTTTTGGTCCAGACCGCACGCCACTGGAGCCGACCTACGTTCTGGTTGAGGACTGGCTTGGTGTGCAGAATCCACTGCCGCCAGAGATAGCATTGGCGGAACTCGCCCGCCGATATCTTCATGCGTATGGCCCGGCAGAGCTCGAAGATTTCACGTGGTGGTCAGGCCTTCCGAAGCGCCAGGCGCGTGCGGCATGGAAACTGATCGCGGATCAGCTTACCGAAGTCACTTTGGGCGATCGGCGCGGCTGGATGCTGACGGAACAGGCTGCAAGCATAGACGAGCAGATAGATACGACGCTGCCCGCGGTACGACTGCTGCCGAGCTTCGATGCCTATATACTCGGCTATCGTAACCGCGACTCGTTTGTTCCAAGCCCCTTCGCGGCACGTATCAACCGGGGCGGCGGGATGCTTCACCCTGTGCTTGTGGTCGATGGGCTGGTCGCCGGCACCTGGCGACAAGTGCACAAGCGCATAACTCAGGTCCTAGTTGAGCCGTTCGAAGACCTGCCAGAGACGGTGTTCGCACCGCTTGCGGCCGAGGTCGCCGACCTCGCGCGATTCCAGGGACGAGATGCGCAGCTTACGGTGACTTCGCCCGCTCCGGCTGAATGACGAACCGTCTATCGCGTGGCCTGATTGTCTTTGCGGTGGCTCGAGCGAGCAGCAGCGGCGGCACGAACCGCTGGATCCGCGTGAGCAGCGCGTTTGGCACGCCATCGACCGCCACCACCTTGCCCTGTTCGAGCGCCTTGATCGCGGTAAGCGCGACCTGCTCAGGCGAGCGCATGCGACCCAAGAGGCTGGAACGTTCGGATAAAATATGGGCGTCCGAGACCACGAAGAAGCTGGTGGCGGTCGACCCCGGGCAAAGGGCCAGCACCTGGATGCCCCGACCCTGGTATTCGACCGCGAGCGCCTGCGAGAACGACAGGATGAATGCCTTACTCGCCCCGTACACAGACTGGTAGGGCAGCGGCCAGAAGGAAACGATCGAAGCGACGTTGACCACCACCCCAGCGCCCCGCTCCAGCATCCCCGGCACGAAAGCATGGGTCAGATCGACCAGTGCCGCCACGTCGACCATCATCTGCTGGTGATCGCGATCAAGCGGTACGTCCTCGAAGTGACCATAGTTGGAGAAACCGGCGTTATTGACCAGCATGTCTACCGGCATTCCAAGGCGCTCGGTCTCCTCATACACCTGCCGCGCGGACCCATCGCGACCAAGGTCGATGGCAATCACCTCGGCGCGCGTCCTGTAGCGATCCGCGAATTCCTCCGCCAGAGTAACTAGCTTTTCCTTTGAACGCGCAACAAGGATTAGCTGCATGCCGCGCCTGGCAAGCGCGCGAGCGAGCGCCTCGCCAATCCCGGACGATGCGCCCGTGACGAGGGCCGTCTTACCGCGATACGCGAACATGGCGGACCTTTCGTAGCTCGAACTGCGGCGAATAGGCCACGGGGCGAGTTGCACGAATCACATACTCCCGAGACGAAGCGGAGTACACGGCGATTCTGTGCTGAGGTATTGCAAGATCGGGCCGATGGATTGGCTCTTCTCCAAGAAGTTCCGGTAATCCTACGCTTTGGTCACGCTCAGCCGGGACCGCACGATGCCCCAGAGCAGCCACGCGCCAAAGAGCAGGACCACGATTCCGCCGACTACCCACTCGCCATGGCCGGACATTCCCGCTCCCTTGATAATATTGAGGCCTTGCGCAATCCAGGTCAGTCCAATAAGCAGCAACAGTACCCCGGCGACGAGCCTAATCCAAAACACCGGCAGATTCCTTTCAAGGTGCGCGTACGCTGACGTCTATAGTATCATCGCCGATTCTGTCCCATGCCGCCTGCCTGAGCAGGCACGGCATTCGGAGAGCCGTCGGTCCGCATATAAGTACGGCTGAGGTTACTGGGCGAATAACGCAGCCGCGCCTCACCTGCATCACGCGAGTAATGCTGAGTCCTCGCGTCGCCGATTTGCCGCCCTGCGCCCACCTATAGGCTGCGGCCGACGGCCAAGCCAGGGCCCCAAACCAATTGATGGCCGGCACACAGGCCCGTCGGCATGCCCTTAACTCGACGGATAGCTAGAGGAAGTCCGGATATCCAGTCAGCCTGATCTCTACCCGAAATTGATTAAGAGACAGCCCGCGTCATCCTGGCTTCCGCAGGCACGGCGGCTAACGGACCGAGGCGACGTCACGAGCTACTGGCTCGTTCGACGCCGGCTGCGAAGCAGACCAGAGCGGTACGGCAGAGGGCGAGGGGACCGGCGGCGGCGAGGTAAGCTGCATCACCTCGCCGATAGCACCCAACAGCGCATCGACGATGTTGGGATCCCACTGGGTGCCGCGTCCTGCACGAAGAATCTCCGCTGCCTTTGCCACCATCATGCCTGGCCGGTACGGCCGGTCACTGGTCATGGCGTCAAAGCTGTCGGCCACCGCGATCACACGCGCGCCGAAGGGGATCTCCGCGCCATGCAGCTTGTTCGGATACCCTTGCCCATCCATTTGCTCATGGTGATGCAGCACAATATCGACGCCCCGCGCGAAGTCGCCGTAGCGCTTGAGCAAGTTCGCGCCATGGACCGGATGCAACTCCATCACCGCACGTTCTTCGGCGGTCAGCCGGCCAGCCTTATGCAGAATTGCGTCGGGAATACCGATCTTTCCGATGTCGTGAACGCGAGCGGCCGCCAATATCAGCGCAACCTCCGGCCCGTTCATCTTCAAGCGACCCAGGATGTCAGCCGTGTACTGGGTCACTCGGCGTGAATGTCCTCCTGTGTAGGCATCCCGCAAGTCCACCGCGTCCGCAAGGCTCTCGAGCAGTTGCCGCGTGTTTTCGTGCATCTCGCGCATGATCTTGAACGCCATGTAGACGAGCGCGCCGGGCACGATGAGCAGCACCAACATCCAGGGATAGCGACTGGCGGCGCCGGCACCCAGAAGCCCAACGATGTATTGGGCGCCGTCGGGCGCCCATGTTGCACGAGCCGTGGTAATCAGGACGCGTAATGGGCGATCGCCCGAGATCGGCGCTATAGCGAGCGGCACGGTAAGAATGTCAAGCAGAGCCAGAACGATGGCGGCCGCGATGAGCGCCCAGGCAGCAGGCACGGAAGTGCCGCCGAGATGGGCAACCAAGCTGCCAATTATGACCATGATTGTGCGGCGGCCAGCCTCGGTTGCCATGTCGCTGGGGTAAGCGCCGCTTCGCCGCCGTTGCAACAGCTCACCACCAAGCGTGCCCAGGCCTGCGGCGAGGCCGGCGAGCGCAGGCGGTACGAGCGCGGCAAGCAGGTAGTACACCACCGTGATTAAGAGGACCTTGGTGTGTACCAGTACATGAATGGGGTAGCGATAGGCGACGACGACGGCAGCGGTAAGACCCAGCGCAAGGGGCAGCGCGCTGTAGGAGAAGCCTGGGTCCGGGGCACCATCACGAACCCAGGCTGCCAACAGAAAGACAAGACCAAATACGACCGTGGCGACAGCGACGATCGGCTGCGGCAAGGCGCGTGCAAACACGCCCTGTGGCGTAGCCGGCGTCGAATCCACGTTCGTCGTTACCACAATATTTCGTGTGTGTCGTGTACTAGACGACGTGCATATGTATATGGAGTGCCTGTCCCGAGTGGCCCTGTGCGGGAGCGGTCGGCGTAGGGAACCCCAGTCCAACGATCCAATCCATATAGGCCGTGACTGGAATCACCGACGGTGACGTTACGGTAATGTAGGCATCGTAGTTGCCTACGGTATTGTCAGGCACGTAGCTGAAGCTGGAATACGAGCCTGAGAAATCCGGAAACGTTGCCGTATAGAAACCGACACCGAGGTGGAGTAACGATATACCCGTGGTCAGCGGCGGCCCATGCAGGACGTAGCTGACGTGCTGGATTTCCGCGGGTACGCCATTGTTGAACGTAGCGTGCAAGTCTATCGTGTATATGTTTGATAGCACGATGACCGGATCAGCACGACACGATGCGGCCGCGTCGGCATGCTTGGTGCCGTACATAACGGCCATCAACCCAAGCAGCATGAGGCTTGCCAGCAACTTCCGAACTAGACGATGTGATCTGCTCATGACATATTCTTGCCTTCCTTTCCACGTCCAAAATGGAGCTAAATGCACCACTTATGGCCGTAACCGCATCGTACGCTTATTCTGTATTCGCGCGCATTCCCCGAACGGGCCATGCCGAATAGGGGGTACTGTATCGCCGGACGGAGGGCCTGTGCCGTGACCAGCACACTCGCATGCGCTCACTATTTGTCCACGGCAAAACAAAAGCGATACACGGCCCCGATCGGGGCCGTGTATCGCTTTTGTGGTGCTCATGTTCGTCAGGGAATCTCGATCACCCGACAGCGTAGAGAATGGCGGGACTTACCGGATATGCTATTTGACGATGATTTCGCCCACCATACCGGGATGGATCTGGCAGAGGTAGAAGAAGCTGCCGGCCTTCTTGAAGGTCACGGTATACGACTTCGTATTATAGGCGGTGCGATGAATGATTTTTGCGGCGGTAGCCACGCCATGAATGTTGTGGACCATCGCGCCCTTGTCGACCCAGGTGACCGTATCGCCAACCTTGATCGTGAGCTTGGCCGGCGAGAAGACGTAGCCACTCTTACTGTTGCCCTTCGTTTCCACCACCGTGTAGGTCTTGTGCGCGGGAGCCGCGTCCGCAGAAACGTGGCTTACGGCAACGCCGGCGCCGAGCACGGCGAGCGTGAGCACGGGGGACAGAGCGTAGAACGAACGGCGAGTCATATCCAAATCCTCCAACATTTCAAGATTTCCAGCACGTGCAGGCGAAGCCCGCCGGGTTGCCCATACGCTTCCGTCACCGCCAACCCAGCCGAACACCAGGCACGTACTACATGCACACGGCCACTACGGAATCAGCACATGAGGGGCGACTGTTACCATAACAATCGTGTGATGGCGACCGTGGTGCAAACACAAGGTGCGGACCAGCCGGACATCGGCGACAGGCGCCTCACGCGAGGCACGCTGGGGGAGCCATTGTACCCCGTCCGCTTTGGCAAAGGATAACGGAGTTTCGCAGCCGCATCAAGGCAGCTATCCACGATTTTCCAACCGGATGGCCCGTACAGAGGTCTGGGGAACCGATAAAGAAACAGTCGCGTCCGCTCGCTTAGTGGGATTTCGTGTATGACAATAGAGATAAGGGAGACCATCATCGGAGAAGCTCGCAGGTTCACCCATCCGGTGCTGGTCGTCAACGCCGGATCGCGCCGTGGCCGGCAGGCGGCCGGTGACGCTCGCCGTCTGCTTCATGGAGTGGGAATCAGGCCGGTGGCCACGTACTCGTTGCAAAACCCTGCTCGGCTGCCTGAGACGGTACGCATGGCTCTGTCACGTGGTTGCGACCTGCTGATCCTGGGCGGTGGCGATGGCTCGGTCAGCGCTGTAGTGGATATCCTGGCCAAGCAAAGTGTTGTCATGGGGCTCTTGCCGCTCGGAACGGCCAACGATTTCGCCCGCACGATGGATATTCCCGATGAGCTAGAGGCGGCTTGCGCCACCATCGCCCATGGCAGGGTGGCCGAGGTAGACCTGGGCTTGGCCGGCGACAACTACTATGTCAACGTGGTGACGATTGGTTTGGGCGCCGAGGTGGTCAAGGCGGCCTCTTATGCGCTCAAGCGCCTATTCGGT
Organism: Chloroflexota bacterium; assembly: GCA_028287725.1. GTDB lineage: Bacteria > Chloroflexota > UBA5177 > JANWHV01 > JANWHV01 > JANWHV01. Next base: position 6,887 of record JAQBPC010000514.1, read on the forward strand.
CCGCTTGCGTACCCCATTGCTACCGCGCGGGTGATGGGGCGCTACCGCCCGTTC
>JAQBPC010000357.1 GCA_028287725.1 Chloroflexota bacterium
TCGGCGTCGCCGCCGGCCCACCTCGGGCTCGGCGGCAACGCCCCAGTTTGGATGCGAGTGTGCACTCAACCAGATCTTGTCGAGCTGGTACACGCCGAGCGGCGAGGCATGGAAGCCATGCACCCAGGTTCCCGAAGCGTATCGATACGGCTGGTAGTACAGAACGATCAGCTGGGCATTGTCGCTGCTGAGCTGTTGAATCTGATAGTAGAGTGCGCGCCGCTTATCGGGATTGAGCTCTACTTCGGCTTGTCTGGCCAGCTTGTCGATCTGGGCGTTGTTCCACCAGCTTCCCATGTCGTGCGCGCCGGCGTCGGGCTCGGCGACGAACGAGATGATCTCCTGCGGATCGATGATGTCGTTGGTCCAATAACGCTGGCCCAAGTTGGAGACGGGATTGCCGTTCCGCTCGTCCTCTTTGGCATATGCGGTGACAAGAGAGTAATCCTGAATTGTCACATCAATGCCGATCTGGGCGAGCTCGGACTTTACGATGACCGCCGTGGCGTTCCCTGGAATATCACCGCTGACTTCGATCAAGTTTGTCTTGAAGCCGTGTGGATACGAGCTCTGAGCCATAAGCGCCTTGGCCTTCTTCAGGTCGTACGGATACGGCTTCAGATTGGGATTTGAGTACAGCATCGGCGGCATGATGGAAGCGCCCGGCGTGCCGTGGCCACCGAGCACGATCCGCACCAGTGCATTGCGGTCGATCGCATAGTTCATCGCCTGACGGATCTTCACGTCCTTGAACGGCGCGAAATGTTGATCCACCTGCAGGAAGTCCACGCGGCTCGACGGGAAGAGATGTACCTGCACGTTCGGTGTGGCCGCAAGCTGGGTCAGCAGGTTCGCGGGCGGGGTCTCGATGATGTCCGCTTGCTTGCCCTGCAACTGCAGTACGCGGGTATTGTCGTTAGGGACGTTGACGATCTTGACCGTGTCCAGGTAGGGCTTTGGACCCCACCACAGCGGATTGCGCTTCAGGGTGATCGTGCTGCCTTTTTGCCAGCTCACGAACGCATAAGGTCCGCTTCCGATCGGATGATCGAAGAACTTTGACCCCTGTTTCTTGAGCAGGTCGGCGGGCATAATCGACATAGCATAGATCGCCAGGTCGGCAAGAATCGGCGCCCATGGGTGCTTGAGGGCGATGGTCACGGTCTTGCTGTCGGCAGCGGTAATGCTCTTGACCGCCCCGAGCAGGAAACCCCAGCCGCCCGTAAATACTTTTGCGCGGCCAAGCGAGTACACAACATCGGCGGCGGTGACCGCCTGGCCGTTGTGGAACTTGGCGTCGCGCAAATGGAAGGTATACGTTAGGCCGTCCTTACTGATGGTCCAGGATTGGTCGAGCTGAGGAATAATCGTCTTGCCGTCCGGAGTGGCCTGAACCAGCTTTTCATAGATGTTCTGTTCAGCCCAGATTATCTCGTTGACGGGGTTGCCTGCCGGGTCCAGCGAGTCGGCATCGGTCTGGTTGGCAAGGGTCAGTGTGCCGCCGTACACGGGGGTATCAGCCGCACGTGTGGCGTGGCCCGCCACGGGAGTGAGCATGCCGGCGAGGGCGACACAGGTGGCCGCGCGAATGATGCTACGCGAGATAGGCCGCATGCGAGTGAGCATAACATTGCCTCCTGCCCCATGCTGTTCAAACAATTACGAGCGCGATGATGACACTGCCGAAAGAACCCGCGGCGTGCGCGGCCCGATGAGCCTACCGCTCCTTCCTTCCTACCTCGCCGAATCGTCGCCTGACTAATTGATGGTCGGCGCGTCCAGCGGTCCCGTCTCTGACAGATCTTGATAGTGGTGAAGCATCATTGCCCGATAATCGTGAAGCCCCATTGCACGATATTGGAGAGATTCTATGCGTGTCGTTACCCCGCTGTCAAGCAGTTGGCAGTTACCGCCTGGGCTGGATGAAGTCGGCCCACTCGCCGGGAAGAGTCTACGGCTGACAAGGCTCCCAGACTGATTCCTGCCTGAAACGGGGTGCCGGCTGGTCGGACCCGGTGGGGCCAACGCGACAGACTGTTCGAACGGCTTGACGCCCGATTGCGTGCTCTGTAGGATTAGCAGAAATGAAATAGCGATTCATGTTTTGCCGGCACTGGAGGTCAGGTGAGTGATCGTTTCGAGTCCAAAGTGGCGCTGGTTACGGGCGGATCCAATGGGCTGGGACGGGCGATCACCCAGGCCCTGACTAGCGAAGGCGCTCGAGTCGGAATCCTGGATTTGCAGGAGTCCGAAGTCTTCGCCAATAACGAGAACGTGCTGACGGTCGTCGGTGATGTCGCCGATCCGGAGACGGTGCGGAAAGCGTTTGACACGGTAATTGCCCGCTGGGGCGGGGTGGATCTGCTGGTGAACGACGCGGCGGCATACCCCAATACCCTGGTAGTCGACATGCCGGTGGAGGAGTGGCGCCGCGTGTTCGAGGTTAATGCCTCGGGCACCTTCGTCTGCTGTCAGACCTTCGCCCAACACCGGCTGGCTCGGGGCGGCGGCGGCAAGATCGTCAATATCACCACCGGCTCCGCCCGAAGTCCGCGCCCTGCCGGCTCGGCGTACGCCGCGTCCAAATCCGCGATCGAGACGCTTTCCAATACGCTGGCCATGGAGCTCGGGCCACACGGGATCAATGTCAATGTGGTTGCGCCCGGCTATATCGACGTCCGCGGTTGGACCGAAGCATTCCCGGATCGCGCGAGCGACGACCTCCGTGCGCGGCTGGTGAACAGCATTCCGCTGGGTGTGGCAGGCCGTCCGATGGACATTGCCCATGCGGTGCTGTTTCTCCTTTCCGATGTCGCGGGGCACATAAGCGGTGCGGTGCTCGCCGTAGATGGCGGCTCCGGCGCAGGACGTTTTGGTCTCCAGCCTTGATGAATTTGCGCGCGGGGTGAGGGAAGGCATTTTTATGGATCGAGCACGCGTCCGTGTCGTGATCACTAGCCCGCTGGAGTCGGAGTTTGTAGAGCGAATTGCCGCGGTCGACTCACGATTGGACGTGGTCTATCCGTCTGAATTGATTCCGGTCATGCGCTACCCAGCCGACCATGCCGCGCCCAATCCGCGAGATCCGGAGGAGCTGGCTGCATGGCGTTCGCTCCTCGATACGGCCGAAGTGCTTTTCGATTTCGGCCCACGCCCAATGATGGCCGAGTTAGCCGCCCTGCCGAAGCTGCGCTGGATCCAGGCAACCAGCGCAGGAGTTGGCGACTTCGCGGTGCGGATTGGCCTGGGCGACAGCCAGATCATTGTCACCACCGCAAGCGGCGTGCACGCGCGCCCCCTGGCGGAATTTACTCTGATGGCGATGCTGATGTTCGGCAAAGGTGCGTTTGGCATGCTTGCCGACCAAAAGGTGCACCGCTGGCAGCGGTACGCCGGCGAGGAATTGGCAGGCAAGGTGGTAGGCGTCGTCGGAGTTGGCAGGATCGGACGCGAGGTGGCGCGCCTGGCGCGGTGCCTTGACGCACATGTGGTCGGCACTGTCCGCTCGGTCGAGACACACACGGCCGAGGAACTGAACCTGGACCGCTTGGTTCCCATGGCCGAGCTGGATAGCCTTCT
>JAQBPC010000361.1 GCA_028287725.1 Chloroflexota bacterium
GCCCCTACCGGCACGGCAGCCTATACCGAGGTGTAGCGTTGTCCCGGTCGCCCAGTCGCTCACGATGAGCGACATTCATCGCGCCAACCCGCAACGGGCTGGCGATGTCCTTCCCCTCCGCGGCGCCGCCGGCCTTCACATCGGGCGTCAGAACAGCGCAACGCTGCTTACATGATGCCGAACTTGGAGAACGCTTCGGCCGTGCTCATGCCGTTTTCCAACGCCTGTCGCACCTGATCCTCGCCCCGCACCTTCTCGACGGCCCGGCTGAACGCTTCTTCGACGGCAGCGGCCGGAACGATGCAGACTCCATCGATATCGCCAAACACCACGTCTCCCGGCGCAACGAGAACCTGTCCGATTTCCACCGGCACGCGAAAGTCGATCACCTTTCCGCGTGGTCCCTGGTCCTGGGCATAGCTGCCATAGCAAAATGTAGGGAAGCGGAGGCCGCGTATGCCTCGGGTATCACGCGCGTAGCCATTCAACACCGCGCCTGCCGCCCCCAGCTTGATCGCGCGGGTGCTCATCAGCTCGCCCCAGAGCGCATAGCGCGGCGACCCGCCGGTAGACATATACACTTCGTGCGGTCGCAAGTCGTCGAGGGCATGGAACATCAGGCCGAAAGCCTGCGCCATGAAGCCATCGCCCGCGGGACGCTCATGCGCGAACACATCGGCCTCCAACACCGGCATCGCGCGTCCGATAACCACCATGTCATCGTCCAGGGCTTTGATTTCCGGCGGCAAGAATTGGTGGCGGAGTCCCATCACATCCATGACGTCGCCCACCACGGCGGGGAACAACTCGCGGCGCGCCAGATCGAAAAGCTCTTCATCCGAGTGCCATAGGCTCATTCAATTCACTCCTATGTCATGCTACATCGAGTACCGTAATGTCTATAGGTTCTCCTAGGGGCGGAGAACGACAGCGTCCGCTAGGCAGCATAACGGAGAAGAGGCCGCGAGCGTACGCCATTATCGGCAGTCGAGGTTGCGGTATGTTCGCCGAGAAGAGCGTATATGAGCCGGCGACGGAAGATGAAGGTCTCCGCGTGCTGGTGATGCGCCAATGGCCGCGCGGGGTAAGCACCGGCCGCGTCGATGTGTGGCTGAAAGAGCTCGGGCCCCCACCCGCGCTGCTTCGCGACCTAGCGGAACGGCGCATCTCCTGGCTGGCCTTCTCGGCTGCGTACGAGCAGCAGCTGACCGATTCTCCGGCCACGGTCGAGGCAGTTGCCACACTGCGCGATCTGGAGCGGCGAAGTGGAACAGTGACCCTCTTCTGCCACGAGCGCCAGCCACCTTGCCACCGCTTCCTGTTGCTCGATTGGTTGGCAAGGAGGGAGTAGCGGCGTGAAATCAATCTCCAGGTCCGGGGCGGGCATGTGATCCTGGCAGATGAGGCCGCTAAGCAGCTGAACTCTGAGAAACGAGCGACCCGTTGACAACTCCACCCCCCTATGCTATTAGCTAGAGAAGACTGAATGCTGGGTGACTTATCGATGGGAATCTGTCTCTTTGACCTCGTGTGCTACTCTCCCGCGCGCTCAGTCTCGCGTCCAGGGGGAGCCATACTGTTCCCGATGAGGGGAAAGGTAGTTGGCCATGGAGCAAGACACGCTGGAGCAAACACCGGAGTTTGGTCGGAGCGAGCTCGAGGTTAGCCGCCGCACCGCGCTCAGAACCGTGGCCAAGCTTGGCCTCGGCAGCGCGGCAATGGTGGCGGCACTGAAGGCAGGTCATATCGAGGATGCGCTCGCTGCGGGACGCAGCGACGCGCTGCCGCAGAAGGGTTATCATTTCGTCTTCGTGAACCATGTCACGACCAACGCCTTCTTTACACCCACACAGTCGGGCGCGGCCGACGCCTGCAAGCTGTTGGGATGCAGCTTCCAGTGGACCGGCTCCGCCACCTCGAACGTCGCCGAGATGGTCAAGGCCATGCAGACGGCCACCGCCGGCAAGGCGGACGGTATCGCCGTCGCGATCATCGACAAGAACGCCTTCGATGCTCCGACGAACGCCGCGTTTGCCGCCGGCATCCCGGTAATCTCCTATAACGCGGACGGCTCGCCAACCAACAAGCGTCTCGCGTACATCGGCCAGGACCTCTTCCTGTCCGGTGTCGGCATGGGCCAGCGCATTGCCGCTCTTGTGGGCTCGGGCAAAGTCGGTCTCTTCATCGCCACACCCGGCTCGCTGAACATCCAGCCCCGCATCGACGGCGCGCGGTCCGTGCTCTCAAAGAGCTCGGGCATCACGCTGCTTCCCGACGTCGCGACCGGAGCGCTGATCGCGCAGGAGCGCCAGGCGGTCGAGGCGTGGTGGACGGGCCACCAGGACGTCAAGGGTATGTTCGCCGTAGATCAGGGCACCACGCAGGGCATCGTCCAGACCGTGCAGAAGCATGGCCTGCGGGCAAAGGGCGTGAAATGCGGCGGCTACGATCTCCCGCCGGCACTCGTTCAGGCGGTCAACAATGGTCTCGCCGACTTTACGATCGATCAGCAGCCCTATCTGCAGGGCTTCTATCCCGTGATCCAGCTGTATCTGTATAAGCTCTCCGGCGGGTTGGTCGGCGCTGAGAGCATGAACACGGGCATCAAGTTCGTGACCAAGAGTACGGTCGGACAGTACTTGAAACCGAATGTCTACCAGGGCTCGTCGACCTCGGCCTATCAAATCTAAGCCGGAATACCGGCAGTCGACTCCTTTCCGAGGCGGGGCCGGGGTGGTAGACTCCGGCCCCGCTCTTTAGCCATGACACAGTTGTTACATGGGTGAGGAACGAAGGTGGTAGCGAAGGAAGGAAATATAGCGGCAGGAGCGCCCCCCAAACCAGCAGCCGGTGTGTTCGCTGGGCTTGGCGGCATATTGCTGCGCCTGCCCGAGGCAAGTATCGCCGTGGTGGCGATCGCCATCTCCATCATCTTCGAGGTGATAAACCAGAACTACTTCTCCGGGCTGGTGCAGGTGCTTGCCGCCAGCACCGCCTTGTATGGTCTCATCGCGATTGGCGAGGCCATGCTGATGATTACCGGCGAGATCGATCTCTCCGCCGCGAAGGTCTATTCGACCACCCCCTTTATTGCCTACTACCTGACACAGGCCAACATGCCCTACGGCCTCGCTCTCGTCCTGGCGCTTGTCGGCGCCGGGCTGATCGGCTCGGTCAACGGCATGCTCACCGTGCTGTTCGGCGTGCCCTCGCTGATCGCCACGCTGGGTATGCTGTTCTTTTTGGATGGCGTGACGCTCTCTGTTTCCCACAGCGAGCCGGTCACCACGCCGTTGGCGGAACCGTTCAATACCTTCCTCGGTCGTGGCCAGCAGCAGCCGATTGGCGGCGCCGCGCAATACGCGGCCTTTATCTGGCTTGTGCTGTTCGTGATCCTCCTGACGATCGTGCTGAAGCGCACGCGCTTCGGCACTTACACGATCTCCGTCGGCAGCAATTTGCTGGCAGCACGGGAGATAGGCATTCGCACCCACCGCGTCAAGATCGCGAACTTTGTGATCATGAGCCTTCTCGCCGGTTTCGCCGGCATCACCGAGTCCATCATCAGCGGATCCACCGATCCGTCCGCGGGCGACAACACGCTGACACTCTATGGCATTGCCGCGGCGGTCATCGGCGGTACCTCGCTATTCGGCGGCTCAGGTACGCTGATCGGCGCCGCGATCGGCGCCTATGTCATTGCCGCCCTTCTGGCAGGTCTCCCGCTGATCGGCGCGCAGGCCACCGAGTCGAATATCATCCTGGGTATGGCCATCGTGGGCGCCATTCTGCTGAATATTTTGCTCAATAAGCTCCGTAACCAGGGGAGGTCATAGCGGTGTCCAGCGTGCCAGATCCGTTCAATGTGGCTGGGCTGCAAAACGCTCCCATCCTGCTGCGTACGGAGCACATCAGCAAGAGCTTCGGCGCCGTGACGGCGCTCAAAGACGTGAGCATCCAGCTGCGGAAGGGCGAGGTACTGGCGCTTGTAGGCGATAACGGCGCCGGCAAGTCCACCTTTATCAAGGTCCTGTGCGGCTTCCATCCGCCGGACAGCGGCACGATCGAGTGGGAAGGTAAGCCCTTACACCTCAAGTCGCCGCTCGATGCCCGCCAACATGGCATCGAGACGGTCTACCAGGATCTGGCTCTGGTTAACGACCTAACGGTCTACCACAATATGTTCCTGGGGCGCGAGAAGATCATACGTTTCGCCGGTGTTGTGCCGTTTACGGACAATGGCGGCATGAAGCGGCAGACAAGGGACCACCTGAACAGACTTGGCATCAACCTGCCCTCGGTCTCCAGCCTGGTGCGCCAGCTGTCCGGCGGCCAACGCCAGTCCATCGCGGTGGCACGCTCGATGCAAACTGCGCCCAAGCTGCTGATCATGGACGAGCCGCTGGCCGCGCTGGGCGTGCGCGAAGGCGGCTTGGTGCTGGATTTGATTCAGAATTTGCGACGCCAGCGCGAGACCTCGATCATCCTGATCGTCCACAACTACAACCAGGTCTTCGAGGTATGCGACCGCATCAACTTCCTGCATACGGGCGAGATCGTGCTCGACAGGTCCACGGCCGATACCACGGAGGAGGAATTGATCCGGATCGTCAAGTCGGGCTTGGGCCGTTCCGCCGTTGCCCAGGCAATTGCCAGCGCGGGGGGACTCTAGCGCCGCTCCACTCGCACACCGCGCGATGCCCCGGATGCACATCACTCCGCGCGGCCGGCAACGGTTGTTCCCTCGTCGCCTCGCCCTTCCCAGGGTGGGTCGCTACTGACACCGGCATGTTCGCGCGCCGACGCGGCATCCGATAGACCACCCGCGTCATGTGGTAGATTCTAGACGTCACTGCGCCTGTAGAACAGGTCGACTGCCCCAATAACCACTGGGGTCGACACCCTGAAAGGAGCGTTCATGGCCACGGTACTGGTAACGGACGGCATCTATCAACCTGGCGAGCGCGGCGGTATGAGCCTGCTGGAAGAGGCCGGCGTGACGCTACGGTTTGTCGCGCTGCCGCCCAACACGCCGACGGCCGATATGATTCACCACCTGCAGGGATGTTTCGCGGTAATTGCCAGCAGCCAGCAGTACACGGATGATCTGTTCACCGCCCTGCCTGACCTGTGCGTGGTGGCCCGCCTTGGGGTGGGTTACGACGCCGTCGACATTCCTGCCGCCACGCGCCACGGCGTATCGGTGCTCACCACCCCGGGCACTCTGGAGTGGGCGGTGGCCGACCATACCATGGGGATGATAATTGCCCTGGCACACCAGATCGTCAAGGCCGATCGCGCAATCCGTCAGGGCAACTGGCAGGCATTCTATATGCTCGATGTCTGGCGCAAGACGCTCGGTCTGGTTGGCCTGGGCCGCATCGGGCAGATGGTCGCCCAGCGTGCTCGCGCCTTCGATATGCGCGTCCTGGCGCACGAGCGGCGGCCGGATATGGCCTTTGTCGAGAAGCATGGGATCGAGCTGGTCCCGCTCGATGATCTGCTGGCCCAGAGCGACTTCGTGTCGCTGCACGTGCCGCTTACCGAGGAGACAAGGGGCTTGATCGACGCGCGGCGACTCGCCCTGATGAAACCCCATGCGTACCTGATCAACACGGCGCGTGGCACCCTCGTCGATGAGGATGCCCTCTTTGAGGCGCTCCAGAGCGGCAGGCTCGGCGGGGCCGGTTTGGACGTGCGGGTGAATGAGCCCCCAACCGATACGCGATTCGCCGAACTCGATAACGTGGTGGCGACCCCGCACATGGCAGGGCTCACGGATGGTAGGAGGCTGGCCTGTGGCATCATGACGGCTGAGGGAATCTTGCATGTGCTGCGTGGCGAGCGGCCCGAAGGGCTGGTCAACCCCGAAGTCTGGGAGCGCCCGAACCTGCGTTTGCCACGCGGGGAGTAAGATGCACGGCGGCTGCGTGGAGCCCGAGTGCCGGCCTCAGCCATACACGGTACGCGCTCAGCAGAGGAGGCCGGCACTACAATAAGGCCATGGGCTCGCGGCACCTATACCCCACAGGAGCGGTCGCTATGCCCGCGGGCAGGTCCCTCGGGCGCCAGCGTGGGTCGCTACAGCGAAGGAGTACCGGCAGGTGAAAATTACCGGCGTGCAAACGTACATCGTAGGGAACAGCTGGAAAAACTGGGTGTTCACCCGGGTGGATACCGACGAGGGTGTCCATGGCATTGGCGAGGCGACCGTCAATGGCTTCGCGCGGAGCACGGAAGCGGCGATTCACGAGATGAAGCGTTTTGTGATCGGCCAGGATCCATTCGACGTCGAGAATCACAGCCTGCGTCTTGCTCGCGATTTCTATTCCGATGGCGGCATGATCCAGGGTGCGGCCCTGGCCGGTATTGAGTACGCGTGCTGGGACATCATGGGGAAGGTCACCGGCCAGCCGGTGTACAAGCTGCTGGGCGGGCGCTGCCACGAGCGCTTGCGGGTGTACGCGAACGGCTGGTATCGGGGACCGCGGGAGCCGAAGAGTTTTTACGAGAAGGCCCAGGCGGTCATGGCGAAGGGCTACACGGCCCTGAAGTTCGACCCCTTCGGCGCGGCGTGGCGGGCCGTGGATCGGCAGGACTTTTCGCTGGCGATAGAGATCATCGCCGCCGTGCGCGAGGCAGTCGGCCCCAACGTCGATGTGCTCGTCGAGGGGCATAATCGCTTCAGCGTACACACGGCGTTGCAGTTCGCCGAGGCGATGGCGCCCTATCAGCCGACCTGGTTTGAGACGCCGGTGCCGCCCCAGCGCATCTCCTCGATGGTGGAGGTGGCGAGGCGCAGCCCGGTGCCGATTGCCTGCGGCGAGGACTACTTTTCGCGCGAGCAGTTCGCGGAATTGCTCAAGCACGACGCCGTCCATATCATCCAGCTCGAGCCACAGAACCTGGGAATGACGGCCTCGAAGCAGATCTGCGGCATGGTGCACGCCCATAACGGGGTCACGGCGCCGCACAGCGCGCAGGGGCCGCTCTGCTCATTGGCTTGCGCGCATCTCAATACCGCGACCCCCAACTTCTTCATCCACGAGATATTCGACGATTTCAACGACGACTGGAGCAACCGCATTCTCACGAACCCGGTGCGGGTGCAGGACGGGTATATCACGCTGCCCGACGATCAGCCGGGCTGGGGGACCGATCTCAACTATGAGGAGATCGCCAAGCATCCGTACAATCCCGATAACTTCTTGCCGCTGTTCCGTCAGGGTTGGGAGCTGCGGCGGCCGGTGACCGGCGCGTGAATCAGCCCTTCGACGTAACCACCATCGGCGAGGTGATGCTCAGGATGAGCGTGCCTCCTGGGAACCGCCTGGAGATGGCCCGCAACCTGGACCTGAACCCGGGCGGCGCCGAGGCGAACGTGGTAGGTGCGTTGAGCCGGCTCGGCCGGCGTTGTGGCTGGGTGAGTGGCTTGCCCAGCCATGCGCTGGGCCGCCTGGTCGCGCATCACCTGCGCGCGGCCGGGATCGATCTGGAGGCCGTGGTCTGGCGAGAGTCTGGACGCATCGGCACCTACTATCTTGAGTTCGCCACGCCGCCACGCCCAACCCAGGCAATCTACGACAGAGCCGGCTCGTGCGCGGCGCTGCTCCAGCCGGAGGACATTAGCTGGGAATATCTGTTGGGAAGCAGGCTGCTGCATATCACCGGCATCACCCCGGCTCTCTCCACCAGCTGCGCGGCTGTTACGGCGGAGGCGGTGCGGCGGGCACGCGAAGCCGGGGTGCCGATCAGTTTCGACGTGATTTACCGCCAGCTGCTCTTGACGCCGCAAGAAGCCGCCGCCACCTTATCACCGCTAATTCAGGCCGTTGATCTGCT
>JAQBPC010000611.1 GCA_028287725.1 Chloroflexota bacterium
CCAGCTCAAGGCCATGGACCAACTGAAATCTGACTTTGTTGCGATAGTGTCCCATGAGCTGCGGGCCCCGGTTACCACGGTCAGTAGCGCGGTGGAGATGCTGCAAGACCTGGACCAGCCAGAGGATGCCGGAACGCGCGCCGAGGTGTTGGGTTTGCTCTCGCAGCAAGCCGATCGCTTACGCACGGTGGTCGAGGAGGTGTTGCAGGTTACGCGCCTGGAATCCGGACGATTGCACATCAGGCTGCAACCGCTGCCGCTCGTCAGCTTCTCGAAATCGTTGCTGGACCAGCTACACATGGAATGGGGCGACGTCGAGCAGCCGGCAATCGCGCTGAGTGGGGATGAGGTGCTCGTGTGGGCCGATCCGGAGATGCTGAGTATAGTATTCAGAAACCTGTTGGATAACGTGCGCAAGTATACCCCTCCCGGCAGCCCCGTCGAGATCAAAATCCAGCACGTGCCTGCCGAAGACCGGGTGATTATACGTGTGGATGACCATGGGCCAGGCATTCCGACCGATCAGATCGGCTTCATCTTTGACAAGTTCACGCGCGGAGCCGCCGCCGGAGGCTCCTGGACGCGCGGATATGGTCTGGGACTCTACATCGCGCGCGAGTTGCTGCGCGCGCACAATGGTGAGATTTCGGCCGAAAATCGTCAGGACGGCGCGAGCTTTGTTTTCACGCTGTGCGCGGTTGCGCAAGAAGCAACGTCCCAGGTGGCCCTATGACTGACACGATTCTGATGATTGACGACGACCGGGCGCTGGTTCGCCTGACGGAGATCAGCCTGACAAAGGCCGGGTATCAGTTTATCCACGCCGCGCATGGGAGAGACGGCGTGGAAGCGATGGCACTGGGACAGCCCTCGCTGATTTTGCTGGACATCACCATGCCGAACATGGACGGCTGGGAGACGTGCCGCCAGATCCGCAAAACCTCGAACGTACCGATCATAATGTTGACCGGGCGCGATGATGAGGCGGACAAGGCACGCGGACTCGATCTCGGCGCGGACGATTATCTCACCAAGCCCTTCGGCTTTCTCGAGCTGCAGGCACGCATCCGAGCGGTGCTGCGGCGCGCTGGCCTTTCAGCAGCCGGGGCGCCGGAAAAGGCTCCGGATGTGCATCATCTTGGCTCGCTTGTTGTAGATCTGCCGGCGCACACGGTGTTTCAGCGCGGTGCGCCGGTGCCGCTCACGCCAACCGAGTTTCGCCTACTGCAGCATCTGCTCCACAACGCCGGGCTGGTGCTCACGCACCGCGAGCTGCTCACCGCGGTATGGGGCTTCGGCTACAGTGATGCTATCGAGCTGCTGAAGCCCGCGATCAGCCGCTTACGCCAGAAGATTGAGGACAACCCTTCACAGCCCCGACTTATTCAAACCGTGCATGGCGTCGGTTATCGGCTTGTGCCTCCGGCCGAAGCCGATCACGAGCCCGTGCTTCCGGAAATAACTGCCGAACCTCATCCGAAGCCACCCTCATCGTGAAGGACGCGCCAGGCATCGCTCACACAGAGTAGAGGCGGAGCGCATGACCGGGCACGAACCGACGAGACTCTGCTTGGGAAGCAGACTTTCCATCCCCACAGGTACCCATAACATTCACTAACGAGCACCAAGGTGGGTAGTTGGAGCGCATTGCGATAGGTGTGCTGCAGCTCAATGAGGTGCTGGGACCGAGGCATGGCATCGCGGGCCTGCTCGGCCACGCCGCGAAGAAATAAACTGATCCATTCTTCCCACGCACCAATCTGACTCACGCGCAAGAGTTGGTTCAAGTACTCGTCGCGGTGCTGCTCAAGGTATGCGCTCAAATAAAGCAAAGGCTGCGGGAGATAGCCCTCCGCGCAAAGTATGAGCGTGATCAGCAAACGGCCCATCCTGCCGTTGCCGTCCATGAATGGGTGAATCGCCTCAAACTGGTAGTGGATCAGCTTCCGAAAGCTGCATACTGAGCGACCATGTAGGTGCGAGCGAAGGCGGCAAGGGTGCGGGGACGAAGCACCAAAAGCCTTCGGGCGCCCCCGCTCATGCGATACCTCATCTACACCGGCCATGAGGCCATTTTTCGCTCTGGTAAGCGCGCTCGAGCGCACGTCTGAAACTGTATGTCGAAATAGGAATAAATCATCACAACGAAAGGTGCACCGCGCACGGCGATGATTCTGCACGTCCAGCGAATTAACGCGGGGAGCCCGCTTGGGTGGGTCCTTGGGTGGGCGAATGGGTGGGTTGGTCGTGGTTCGGGTTCCGGCGGAGGCGCAGACTATACCCGTCAGCAGTCGGGGCGGAGGGCAATTGCCGTCAGCAGAATGCAGCGCCATGCCGGCACGGCGTCTCAGTTGCCCGCCAACGCGCGGTTGTTGTACTGGGCTGGAACGCACAGATGAGGGGAGAGAGCACAATGCCACGCTACCTGGTCGAGCGAACATTTCCTAACGGGCTACATATCCCGGTTACGGACGAGGGCGCCGCCGCCTGTTTCACGGTGGTTGATCGCAACGCGGACCTCGGCGTGACCTGGATCCATTCGTATGTGAGCGAGGACAAAAGCAAGACCTACTGCATATACGACGGCCCGACACCCGAGGCGATCTGGCTGGCGGCGGAGCGCAACGGTCTGCCCGTGGATGGCATCACCGAGGTACGAGTGCTCGATCCTTACTTCTATAGATAGTACGACACGAAGACAGGTCCGACGGCAGGAACGCGCACAAATCTCGTGATTCAATGCGCCTGCAAACACTGACACGTCATGCGACGCGAGCAGAAAGTGGACTAACTATGAAACATAATCAGATATGCCATATCATGGCACCGCTATTCCGGCTACACTCCGCCGGCCGCGTGCTCTCGGCAGTCACCCTCATCCTGATCCCAATTGTAGCCTTTGGTCCGGTCACGGCACGGGCGCAGCATCCTTCCGTCCTCTCGCCAAATGCCACCGTCTACGCCACCGGGCTGAACAATCCCCGCGGCCTAACCTTTGGACCTGACGGCGCGCTCTATGTCGCCGAAGCGGGCACGGGTGGCTCCCGCTCGACCGTTGGCGTCTGTCAGCAGGCCCCGGCCCCCGCCGGCCCTTACAAAGGCGACATGACCGCGCGCATCTCCAAGATTGGCCCCGGCGGCGCCCGCGTCACGTTCGCGGATAAGTTACCCTCCGACCAGATGAGCCCCAAGAACGGCAATCTGGTAAGCGGGGTGGCGGCGGTGACCTTCATGGGGGGAACTCTCTACGCACTCCTCTCCGGCGCCGGCTGCTCCCACGGCCTGGCCGGAACCGCCAATGGAATCATCCGGGTGCGGGCCGATGGTTCCTGGACGCAGCTCGCCGACCTGAGCGACTTCCTTGCGCATAGTCCGGTGGCCAATCCCGACCCAGCGGATGCTGAGCCCGACGGTACCTGGTACGGCCTGGTCGCCGCCGGCGGCGCCCTCTACGCCACAGAACCTAACCATCAGCAGATCCTGCGTATTGCTCCCGATGGCTCGGCCACCAGGTTGGTCGACTTCTCGGCGACCTATCCCGGCGCGCTGAATTGGTACGGACCGACGGCAATGACATACGATCACGGCAAGTTGTATGTCGGCTTCCTCACCTCGTTCCCGACCGTGGTGGGTGCCTCGAACATTTCGCAAGTCAGCCTGGATGGACATGTCCATGTGGTGGCGGCAGGCCTGACGGCCGTTCTTGGGGTCGCGTT
>JAQBPC010000004.1 GCA_028287725.1 Chloroflexota bacterium
TGCGCCTGTTCCGCTATTCCATCCTTATTACATGACCGCTGTCGCTATTGCCATTCCAGAGCGTTTTGACGCGCCGTTACCGGTTCCCGCTACCATCCTCGAAAGGTTTCAGGCGCTCTTAAGGAACTGTTAAGGGTGTGATCTGCTGCGCGTAAGGTTGCCGCCCTACTATAGAGGATATGGCGTCTCACTGGAGTCGTACCGGCCTCGGTGGCGAGTTGAGCGCCGGTCTCCTATAGGTGTTATAGGGTCTATAGGCGAAAGGAATGTACTCCATCCCATGAACCGGCAGTTATCGCTACCCGCTCCTGCAACGATAGTGACACGACGCCGATTCCTCCACCGTGCCGGCGCCGCGACCGCCGGTGTTCTGGCCGCCGGGGGATTCATCGCCACTGGTACGGTGGCGGGTGCGCTGCTTGCCGCCGATGCATTGACCGCAGAGGCGGCCGCCATGCGCGACGACGCAGCCATCGCCCGCGAAGCGGACGCCCTGCTCACGGATGCCGTGAGGCAGCAGCTTTTTCGTGGCTCCGTGCTGATCGCCCGTGCCGGCAAGATCGTGCTCCACAAAGGGTACGATTGGGCGGATGTGGCACACCACATTCCGAATACACGACACACCCGCTTCCGCATCGCCTCGATCACCAAACAGTTCACGGCCATGGCTATTTTGCAGTTGCAGGAGCAGGGGAAACTGCACGTGCATGATCTCGTATCCGAGCACCTGCCAAACACTCCCGCTGCCTGGCGGCAGATTACGTTGCAGCAACTGCTGACCCATACGTCCGGCATCCCCGATTACATGAACTTCCCCAACTTCGCCGCGGTGATGACGAGAACGCTGTCGCCAGAACAGCTTATTGGGCTGTTCCGCGATAAGCCGCTTGATTTCCGCCCGGGATCGCGCTGGAAATACAGCAATTCGGGCTATAACGTGCTCGGCTATATCGTGGCGCTGCGATCCGGTTTGTCCTTCCCACGGTTCCTGCAACGTCACATCTTCACGCCGCTCGGCATGGCCGATTCGGGTTACGACGTGAACCATCCCGCCCTGCCCGCGCACGCGACCGGCTACGCCTCCTGGACCAGGCCCGCCGCCTACATGGATATCTCGGTAGCCTATGCCGACGGCTCGCTGTACTCGACAGTCGGGGACCTGTATCGCTGGGATCAGGAGGTGACCAGCGCTCATCCCAGGTTGGTCTCCAGGCAAACGATGCGAGAGATGTTCACTCCGTATGTGCCGACGGATGCATCACATCCCGGCTCGATGGCCTATGGCTATGGTTGGTACATTGGGGCGCAGGGCGGGCGCCGGTATATCGACCATACCGGCGACATCAACGGTTTCCTCGCTGATAACGGGTTCTTCCCGGACGACAAGGTGACGCTGATCGTGTTGAGCAACCTGGAGTCGGATGCCGGGCTGCGGCAGATCACCGGCCACCTGGCGGGGATCATCTTTGGTCTCGCCGATTGTGTAGAAATGCGATCGCCATGCGTGGAAATGTGAGGTACTTTACCCTTACACTGCTCGCCGTGCTCCTCACAGCGGGTACTGTGCAGGCGCAAGCGGGCGCGACCCCCGGCGCCATGGGGATCGGCGACCCCTACTACCCCACCCTGGGGAACGGCGGCTACGATGTCCGGCACTACACGCTGGATCTGGCGGTCGACATGCAGCGCAAGACGATCGCTGCCACCACGACGATCGACGCCGTCGCCACCCAGAACCTGAGCCGCTTCTCGCTGGACTTCACGGGCTACAGCATCAATCGCCTCACCCTCGGCGGCACGCCCGCGCCGTATTCACGCCGGGGCCGGAAGCTGGTGATCACCCCGGCACACCCGCTTCCGGCAGGCGCCCACTTCACGGTCGCCGTCCGCTACAGCGGCATGCCACGGCCGCTCGCCCAGACAACCTCACTGAGCGTCGGCACGCCCACGCTGGGCTGGAACAATTACGGGCGCGGCGTCTATATCGCCAGCGAGCCCAACGGCGCCGAGGACTGGTTCCCGGCCAACGATCATCCGCTCGACAAAGCCTCGTACACGTTCCACATCACGGTAGCGACGCCCTGGGTGGCGGTCGCCAATGGCTTGCTGCAAAGCACGGTCACCCATGGCGCTACGACTACCTACACCTGGCAGGAGCGCTTCCCGATGGCCAGTTACCTGGCCGAGATCGCCATAGGCCACTTTGCCCTGCGCCAGAGTGTCGGGCCGCATGGCTTGCCGATCCGCAGCTACTACCCCAGTGCTGTCGCGAATCAAGGACAGGCTCTCTTCAGCCAGGTGCCGGCGATGATCGCGTACTACGAGAGCATCCTTGGCCCATATCCCTTCGAGGCCTATGGCGTGGTGATGGCCGATGTCGACTTCAACTGGGGAATGGAGAACCAGACACTCGCATTGTTCAGCCGGGATCTGCTGTTGTTCAACAAGGATCGCGCTCAGGAAGGGATAGCCCATGAGCTGGCGCACCAGTGGTTCGGCAACAGCGTAAGCTTGAAAGATTGGCGGGACATCTGGCTGAACGAGGGCTTTGCCACCTATCTGAGCTGGCTCTGGCTCGAGCATAATCATAGCCAGGGCCTGCTTCAGCACCGGTTGCGCCAGGGCTATGCCCGGCTACGCGAGGCTTCCCTCATCGATTCCCTGCTCCAGCAGCCACACCTGGTGGGTCTCCATGCGCTGCACATTCTCGATCAGCTTCTTGCCATTGATGGGCATCCAATGTCGGAGTGCGAGATTTTGAGCAACATGGGCGGCATCTCGGCTGGCCAGGTAACCAGCAGACGGGCTCTGGGATTCTTCGGCGTGCGACCGGGGACTGCGGATGCCGCCGGGATTCACGAGCTGGCCCTCTCCTCCGCTCCCGCTTCACCGCCGCCCAGCGACTTGTTCGGCAGCGGCGTCTACAACCGTGGCGCTCTCACGCTCTATGCCCTGCAGCATCGCGTGGGCGATGCCACCTTCTTCCGCATTCTGCGCACCTATACCGCCCGTTACCGCTACGCCAATGCCGACACTACGGACTTCATCGCTGTCGCCAACACGGTGAGCGGCCGGAACCTGACCCCATTTCTGCGAGAATGGCTCTACGCCAGGAACGTTCCCGTGCTGGCCGAGGTGGCTGGCCCCGCGTAAGGCGAACAGCACGAGAGGTGCTGCATAAACAGGCGGTCGAGGCGCCAAGCGCGCCTCGACCGACAGAACGTACATCCAGTGAATTGGTACGGTTACAGGCCCGGCACCGACGGGATGGCGAGCTTGGGGTCGTTCCAATGGGTCACCAGGGCCTTGATCGACGCCGTGGTAGTCTGCCCCATGATTCCAGCGTTGACAGTCGTATCCAACTCGATGACTCGTTTGGTCGCCGGGTCTACCCAGAGGGTGCCCTTCGAGGCTCCCACGGAGGTGGCAGCGGTAAAGCTGTATCCCGCGGCGTGGTGGCCCGCGATCGTTTTGCTCCCGATGGGTGTGAGCTTGAGTTGCCCGCCGAGCGGCTTCAGCAGATCCGCGGGTGTAAATTTGAGCAGCGAACCGAACGGGGAGGATGCTGCGGGGGTGCACGTCCATGGCCCTACCACGTTCACGCAGATCTTATTGCCGCTCATCGCTAATTGCATGGAGAGCGCTGCCCCGGTGAACTTGGCATACGTCTGAGCGGCGTTGCCATGACGTACGGTTATCACATCCGCGTGAAAAGTGCTTGTGGCATCCGAGCCTTTGCTATCCAGCACCACTTCGTAGCTGTGGGCCGTTGAGAGGGTGTTGAGTATTTGCTGGTCTATCGATGGGCTCGCTGCCTGTGCGGTAGGCGCTACGGATAGGCCACCTACCAGGGCTAGCGTCCCTGCGGCCATCGTCAGCTTGCGGAATGGATTATGGCGTACGTGATACGTGGTCACCGTGTTCTCTCTTCCTGTTTGATTGCTACGTCTGCGCGATTGCGGCGTGCTGTCCGGCCAACCCCATACGGTGACTTCCGCGTGAGGCGTGGTCGTCGCCTCGGGTGTTGGGCTTGCTACGGATGAGCCGCCACGCACCTATGGTGGCATAGGCGTATGTACCGCGCCAGTCCAGGTCCAGATCGCGCGGTGCGCGCATGCTCTCATTAGCGTCGGTCGCGCTCGAATGCGTCGTCTTTGGCGAGGAAAGACGTGTTTCCGGACACATCTACGCAATCTGGCGCCGGCAAGGTGCAGGGCTCGGTCGATCGCTCGGGTACGCCAACGCCGACGTGATCGCCGTCGTCAACCGGGTGAGCGGACGGAACGTGACGTCGTTCCCGCACTCCAGGCTCTACGATCGGACCATCCCGTGCTGCCCGAGCTGGAACCAAAGCGGTAGGGAGATGCTGCCCCTATTGAAGCAGCTCTGAAGGCACCTTGCGTGCAGTGGCCACCTGAAAAAGGACCAGCAGCGCCGTGATCGCTATGGTAGCAGTGCCAAGTGCGGCAATATCGT
>JAQBPC010000683.1 GCA_028287725.1 Chloroflexota bacterium
CGAGCACAACAACGGTGACCGCCACCGGCACATTTGCACAGGACCCCACGCGCGCGAGCAACCCCGGCGCCGTGGTCGTGAGTGGGACCGTTACCATCACGTCGACCGGCGCCCTTTGCACGCCGGCCGCTGCTACGCAGCAGTACAAGTCTCATGCTGCTAGTTTGTTGCAGGGCCGCAAGCAGACCGTTCATATTGCTACGGCAGACTGCAGCGCGCCGGGCACGAGTGGCGCTGGAGCGCCAATCACGTTCGCTAATGTCAGGGGCCGGCTTAAAATCAAAACTGACGGTACGTCGTCGTGGGCCAGTCTGAGCTTCATAGTGAAGCCAGGCACACCAACGACGGGGAAGCATCACGAGAACGAGGGCATTCCAGTAATCTTGACTGGCTTGCGCACGACTCCATAGTCTGTCGATCGATCGTGAACTAGTAAGCGAGCCGGTCACCTTGTGGCCGGCTCGCTTACTTCTTTGGGACCAACCTGTATGTTCGTCCAGACGTCTCCTACAGGAGGGCGACGGTGCCTGGATGGCGCACCCCATTAGCGGCCCTGCCGGGCCTACTTATGCCCTGCACCGCGCAGACAGCGGCTTTCTGATACCATCATCCTGTATTGATACCAAGATGGTAATAAGGGCATGGCGCGTCGTTGCAGCCACGCCGATTTAGGATGGCTCCCACAATGACTGCCGAAGCACCGCAATCTCCTACGTCTCCTGGCATTACTTTTGAGTCGTTAGGCCTCGAGCCGGACCTGCTGCACTCCGTGGTCGACGTCGGCTATGAGGAGCCCACGCCGATCCAGGCGCGAACAATTCCTGCCCTGCTGAAGGGTCAGGATATCGTGGCACAGGCGCAGACCGGCACGGGCAAGACCGCGGCATTCGCATTGCCGATTCTCCAGCGTATCGACACGGAAATCACCTCGGTGCAGGCGCTCATTCTGCTTCCCACTCGAGAGCTTGCGATCCAGGTAGCGCAGGCCACGCACTTACTTGGCAAGCACCGCAGGGTGTCGGTTCTGCCAGTATATGGTGGGCAACCGATTGTCCGGCAGCTTCGCGGCTTGCAACAGGGTGTTCATGTGGTCGTCGGCACGCCAGGGCGCGTCATGGACCATATTCGTCGCGAAACCCTGGATCTTAGCAGCGTACGAGTCCTCGTGCTGGACGAAGCCGACGAAATGTTGAACATGGGCTTCCTTGAGGACATCGAGTTCATTCTTGAACAGTTGCCGGCTGAGCGGCAGACCGCACTATTCTCCGCGACTATCCCGCCGCGGATTCGAGATCTCTCACGCAGGTATCTCAAGAACGCGGTGAACATTTCGGTGGGCCGTGAGTCGGTCACGGTGCCGCAGATCAACCAGTCCTATTATGAAGTGCCGCAGCGCGCCAAGCTTGATGCCCTGTGCCGTATCCTCGACGTCGAGACGCCGGCCTCGGCAATTATTTTCTGCGCGCGGAAGAGTGACGTCGACGAGCTGGTCGAGAGTCTTCAGGGCCGTGGTTATAAGGCGGAGGCAATTCACGGCGACCTGAATCAGGTGCAGCGAGACCGTGTAATGCGGAGCTTCCGCGAGGGGAAGACCGAATTTCTGGTCGCTACGGACGTTGCCGCTCGCGGACTAGACATCCCACAAGTGAGCCACGTTATCAACTTCCATATTCCCTGGGATCCTGAGTCGTATGTGCATCGCATCGGCCGCACCGGGCGTGCAGGGCGTGAAGGCTCGGCAATAACCCTGATTGCGCCGCGCGAGTACCGTCAGCTCAAATTGATCGAGCGCCTGATCGGTAAGCGGATTCGCGCCGCGCGCCTTCCCACGCATGAAGATGTCGAAGCGCGGCGCCGCGAGCTGCTCATGGAACAAATCCGCGCGGCAATCGATGCGGGTGGCCTGGAGCAATATCGGATCGCCGCAGAAGAGCTGACAGAGGACTTTGACCCAGTCGAGGTGGCGGCAGCGGCACTCAAGCAGCTTGCCAATATCGATCGCCGGGCCGAGCTCAAGAATGGCCCCGTCGATCCCGGCTCAGACAATGCGGAGCCTGGCATGGCGCGCTTGTTCCTCAATGTGGGACGGAACGAAGGCGTGCGTCCGGCTGACGTTGTGGGCGCGATCGCGGGCGAGGCAGGCATTCCGGGTCGCACTATTGGCGCTATCGACCTTTACGACACCTACGCCTTCGTTGAGGTGCCGCAGGAGGTTGCAAAGCGGGTTGTGGATGCCCTCAATCGTGCATCGCTTCGTGGACATCCTGTTCGCGCCGAAATCGCCCGACCGAAGTAGCTTCTAAGGGTCCCGAATCTATTCGGCCTGGGGGGGCGAAATACGCGGGCGTCCAGAGGTTGGTAGGGGTTTCCGTCAAATCCGCTTGCCCACGCGGTCGGGCCACCACAAAACCGTGGGGCGATAGGGTTCAAGCCGGTCTTTGGCCTAGCGGTTTCGCACGATGCTAACCGCAAAACAGACCAGGCCGGCGCCTGGCAAGCCGAAGCTGACGCTCAATACTAGGAGAGCCGGGAACGAAATGCTAAGTGCGCCATTGCTTGCCAGGGTATTTGATACCAAATTCTGCCAGCTGATTCCGGCGAGCACAGCGCACACGAGCCAGATACCAAGAAATACCGGCATCGGCACTCCGAGTGACGCCGGATCAGGAC
>JAQBPC010000696.1 GCA_028287725.1 Chloroflexota bacterium
TGTAGGTCACGACAATGCCCAGCCCGATCAGGCTGCCGCCGGCGTTGTACCAGGTAATTGGTCCCCAGGCGATCCCGAGCACGAGACCGATTGCGAGAGAGCCTGCCATGTATACTGCACCTGCCACGAGGGGAACCTGCGTCTCCGGATGAGTGGTCCCGAGCGCCGAGGGTAGGACACGCTCGCGTCCCATGCTGAAGAGGACGCGCGAAATAGCATTGAAGCCGGCGAGCGATACGGCGAAGATGCTGTTGGCGGCAGTCAGGATGATCACCCAGCTGAACCGACCCCAGTACTTGTGAGCCAGGGTGCTCCAGGGGGCTTGATCGCTGGCAAATGCCGTGACGTGGTTTGCTCCGAACCCAATTGCCGCGGCATATGCCGCAAAGGTGAAGAACAAGCCCACGACGATGATCACGATGTACAGAGCACGCGGCACGTTGCGTTTCGGGTTAACCGTTTCTTCGCCAAGCGTACCTGCTGATTCGAATCCGACGAACATCAAGATGCCCCAGAGCAATCCGTATCCGATGCCTGACATCCCCTGGAGTGAATGCGCTGGGTTAAATGGCGTCAAACTTACGCCATCGGCGCCACCTTTGAATAGGATGGTCAAGCCGAAGATCGTCATCACGGCTATTTCCAGGGCCAGGAAGAACAAGGCAACCTGCGCCGAGCTTCGGATCCCCTTTCTGAACACCAGAAAGAGGATCGCCGCGATAATGACGGCCAAGATATACCATTCCACGTGGATGCCGAGGTTATCAGACAGAAACCCTGATAGTAGAAAAGACATTCCGTCGAGGAGCGTCGAGACGAGGGGCAAGTATCCGGCCAGCAGCAGCCATCCTGCTATGAACCCCGTTTTGGGTCCAAATGTGCGCGTCGCGAAGGTGTAGGAGAAGCCTGCTGAGGGCAATTTTCGGCTGAACTCGGCGATAGACGACGCCACCATTAGGCAGGCAAGGGTAGCAAGTAAGGTAGTGAAACCGATGGCAATTCCGGCTGTCGACGCGGCCGGATAGGTGCTGAAATACACGCTCGTGGCGGGTCCCATGAAAGCGGCCGGTAACGCGATTGCGCCTGCCAGGCTGATGGCGTTTCGCTTGAGCTGATGGCGCTGATCGACGCCTGATTCGCCGACGGTTCGTAGTTGAACTTTCTCCGCCATTCTCAGTTCTCCTAAACTGGTTTCTGCCCTTGCACTAACCTAGGTTCCTCCTCGATACATGCACTTGCGTACCAACACCGTGCGCGGACCTGCCACCGCCCGCATTCGCCCAAAGCTGCGTGTGATGTAGCAGGAGGCTAAATGGGAGACAGAAGACTGCACTGGTTAAGAGACAAATCAAACAATACCGGCAGCCGCCTTTGGTTGCTGCTCGCCAGCACCGTCCCTCAGGGATGGTGCGTGCAACAGCTGTCCAGAGGTAGAGTCGAACCACAAGGCCTGGTTCCACGAAATTTCGAAGTTGACGAGGTCGCCGAACTGAAAGTGCTGCGTGGCAGGAACCACCGCGCGCAGGGTAATGTTGTCTGTCTTTACGTGGTACAAAACCTCATTGCCAAGATGCTGCCGGGTATACACCTCCACCGGAAGCGAGTGACCGGGCGTGGCTGATGCCGACAGTCCAGAGAACTCGGGCCGAAGTCCGAGCATTACGCGCTGGGATGATGCTGCCTGTTGAACACGATTGAAGATAGGCCGTTCAATGAGCAAGCGGCCAGCCGGCGTTTGCACATATGGCTGATCCCCGTCGACACCAAGCTCCACGTCGAGGAGGTTGATTCGGTGAGGCCCGACAAAGCTCGCTACCCAACTGGTTGCCGGCTTCTCGTAAATATCGAGTGCCGGACCTAATTGAACGAGCTCACCTTGCTTCATCAGGGCTATGCGGTCGGCAATACTGAGGGCCTCCTCCTGATCGTGGGTGACGAACAACATCGTCGTTTGTAGCTCGCGATGGATACGTACGATCTCGCCCCGCAGCTCACGCCGCAGCTCGGCATCAAGGCTCGAGAACGGCTCATCGAGAATGAACAGCCGCGGCCGCTTCACCAAAGCTTTGGCGATGGCTACACGCTGGCGCTCACCGCCTGAGAGCTGGTGAATGCGCCGGGAGAGATACCGATCGATGCCTAGTAGGCGCGCGGTCTCGCGGAGGCGCTGCTCCTGAACGTCTCGCGGCACTTTAGCCAGCTTGAGCGCGAATAATATGTTCTCCTGCACGTTCTTGTGTGGGTACAACGTGATGGACTGGAAGACGACCGAGACGTTCCGTTCCTCAGCGGGAACCTTCGTCACGTCTTCATTACCGAAGTAGATCTGGCCGTTGGTTGGCCGTTCCAGCCCCGCAAGCAGATTGAGCGTGGTGCTCTTGCCGCAGCCCGAGGGACCAAGCACGACCAGCAGCTCACGATCAATGATCTCCAGGTTTAGATTCTTCACTGCCAGGTGATTGCCAAAGCGCTTTTGCGCGTCAACCAGGCGGATGTTTTGGTTGTGCGTCGCGAGTTGGTCCCGATTTGTCATGGCTGCACTCATCAGTTGCTCACTCTCTATAGCGGATCAACGAGATTCAGACCCCGTATACGACTCTGGAAGAGGTAGGCCAGAATCATTACTGGGATCAGCGCCAATAGAGCGGCTGCCGCGTTCTCGTTTGGATATGAGACGTTGGTGAACATTGCCGCAAGCGCTGGAGGAAAGGTTTGAGCCGACGAGCCAGGCGTCAACATCAGGGCAAAGGTAAATTCATTCCAGCATGTAAGGAAGGCGATCACCGCGCAGGCAGTGACGCCCGGCATCGCGACACGGATCAGCACGCGATAAAGAGCCTGGAACGGTGTACAGCCATCTACTCGCGCCAAACGCTCGAGGCTGCGGGGCAACGAGGAGAAGAAGCCACTCAGGATCCACACGACCAGCGGGATCGTCAATGTCAGGTAGATGATGATCAGCCCAAGGATTGTTCCTTGGATCTGAAGCTTCTGGTACATGGAAAAGAACGGGATCAGGATGGCGATGGGTGGATAAGAGCGGCTCATGACAATCGTCAGAAGAAGCTTTCCCTTCCCTTCGAACGTTAGTCGTCCGATCGCGTAAGCCGCTGGCACGCTCACCGCCATCGTAAGAATCGTCACTATCACGGCGATTATGAGGCTGTTGATCAAACCCTGTCGGACGGCGGTTGCCTGTCCGATTGCCGGATAGGGCGAGCCATCCAGAGCTTTACAAGGATACGTGTCCGAGAAGATGCGGACGTAGTTACATAGGGTCGGATGGTCGGGGATGAAGTGCGCCTGTACGATTTCCGCCTGATGGCTCAGCGACATGTTGATCAACCAGTAAATTGGCACAAGGGTCCATGCCACGAGCAGAGCAACGCCGGCATAGATAACGATAGTACGGGCCGGACTGCGCATTGAATCCTCTCCTTCCCTGGGGCTAGGCCACCCGTACTACGTCGTCGCCCCGAGCCTCTGCTTCCATAGCGACGAGCGGCTCCTTTTGGCGCCGCGTGATGATCCAGAAGTAAACCAGGGTGATCCCGGTAACGAGAAGAACAAGAATCCAGGAGAGAGCCGCGCCATATCCGAGGTTCAAGTTTACGAAGGTTTCTCTGTAAAGGAGGAACACGAGGTGCTGCGAAGCCGTACCCGGCCCACCGCCGCTGATGAAATAGGTAATATCGAACGCCTTGGCTGCCTCGGCCGTTACCAGAACCAGGTAGATGAGGATCGGCCCTTTTAGCGTGGGCAGTGTCACGTGGAGGAACCGTCCCCAAATGTTGAGCCTGTCAGTCTTCGCAAGCTTATACAGGTCGTTCGGTATGAACTGGAGAGTGGCGAGCATGAAATAGATACCAAGTGGTGCAAACTGCCAGGAATGTGCGATCGCGATCAAGGGCAATACGGAAGTTTGCGTGATGAAGTCGACCGGTTGGTTGGACAGACCTAGGCCCGTGAGTATCGAATTGAAAAGGCCGAATTGCTGGCTGTACATGTATCGCCACACCACGGCCGCCGCATACAGAGAAACCGCCCAAGGCAGGATCACAAGCGACAGCACGAGCCCCTTTCCCTTGAACGATTCGTTCAGTATCAGGGCGCCGAGGAGCGCAATTCCAACCGAAAAAACCGTCATCCACACGACATACTGAACGGTCAGAAGGATTGCCTGCCAGGTTTCCGATGTTGTAAGCGCTTGCGAATAGTTCGAGAGACCATTGAACGTCCAGGCGCCGATAATTGGATTAACGTCAAACACACTAATGTACAGAGAGTAGAGAATCGGAAAGAGGACGACGGCAAGCAACACGACCGTTAGCGGCACTGTCAATAGGTACGCATACCATTGCTCGCTGAGACGCGAACTAATTCGCCATCTACCTCGTCGTATCGATATCGCTTGGTCAGTGGGCCCAGAGGTAGTACCCATGGCGCGTACTAATCCTTTCCAGTCCTGACAGAGAGACAGACGAATGCCGGAGACTCGCATCGCCGTCCTGACAATCGGCGATTTCGACGATGCGAGTCTCTGAAAAGCATCCTTTGTTACGCGGAGTGGTACCTCTGGACGAGCCTGTCCGCCTCGGCGCGAAGCTGATCGAGGGCGGCCGCGGGAGAGATTGAACCGAGCATGACATTCGGCAGTATCTGGCGTGCCTTTGCATTCCAATCTGTAAACCAGATCTGCCGGGTCGCCCTGAGTGGCTTGACGAGGCTCATTGCCTGCTTCAGCTGCGGCATCATCGTACGGTAATCGGGCATTAGCTTCTTGTATGCCGCGATGACTTGTGGATCCTCGAGGACGGCACGGTAGCCCGACCCAAGTGTCTGCACGACAGCCCAGCGCTTTGCAACATAGTAGTCGCCGGTGTTGTCTTTGTAACCTGCCCAGCCTGCCAGGCGGAAGTCGCGTGCCAACTGGTCGGCGTTCTGGTTGTAGTTTGGTACGACGTACGCACCGAGCTGCAGATGTCCCCAGGCCTGCTTGGTGAAAGGTACGAAGCGACAATAGCCGGCAATGCGGGATCGTTGGGGGTTATTGAACGTCCCAATGGCGTCATAGATCTGCTGCTGACTCATCGCATACTTCCCGGTCGAGAAGCCGTCGATCTGGTCGGTCTCGCTCATGGTCAGGACGCTCTTCGGAATAAGTCCGTCATCCCAGGCTCGCTTCCCGTCTTCAAGGACGCGGACGTGCTCGGTCTTTCCACTGAATATGGGATGCCCCTTCGCGTCCACCAACTCAAGACCTTGAGCCGCCATCTCCTCATAGATGCTGATACCTATGCCGAAGTACTCGTTGATCCAGCGTGGCAGCCACGGTGTTTGAGCCGCGCCACTCTTCTTGATGTGACGCATCTGGTCGTACAGCTCCTTCCAGGTCTTCGGATAGTCCTTGGGTTGAATGCCGACCTTGTTCAGAAGCTTCTGGTTGGTCGCAATACAGCCGCTGACGCTTGTGAAGTACGGGAGGCCATAGAGCTTGCCGTCAATTGTCAAACCTTCTATGACACTCGGATACATTTCCGCCTTGGCCTTGGCAACGGACGGCCAGCTCTCGAAGTCGTGGATCCAGTGCGCCTTTACCCAGCGCGCAAAGTCACTATCCAGCACGTAGGATGTGTCGACTTTCTGGTGGTTGAGAAGCCTGGTCTCCATGACCGAGGGATAATCACCAGGGATCACGTTGAAGCTGGCGTTCTCATGGTTTTGCTTATTGAAGCGGGCTACCCACTGGTTCACCATGCTTACCTCGAACCCCCAGCCATTGAAGATCAGGGGATCCCGGCCCTGGGCATTCAGCTTGTTGACGGCAGCGCTCGCTGTGCCTACCCCTCCAGCTCCAGCAGCACCGGACAGTGCGGCAACCGCCACAGCCGCATTCTTCAGGAAGCGCTTTCGGCCAAAGCTTGCCTGGAACGGGCTACCTGGGTCGCCGATTTCCACGTCAACCATTGCTTAACTCCTCTTTCCCTATTCATACGGCTTGAACGGCATCCTGTGACACTCACTAGCGTCGCCACACAATGGCCAACGCGAGACGCGAAAGTCGAGGTGCTATTGTCTAATCCGGTAGCTACCTCCTCGCTCCATTGGTCAAATCTGTTTACTTGTTTTCAATTTGTGAGGGCCGGTGCGTGGAATTACCTCACACGCGCAACCAACCAACCACGAGTATTTAGGTCATTCGGACAATTGGTAACAACAGACAGGACGGACGTACTGTGTCGTGATAGACACTCTGCTTTGCCGGACGCAATTCAGCGTCGGCACCAAGGCCATGTCCCGTGTTTTGGTTTCGATCGAATCGGGGAAAGTTGCTGCTCGAGACTTCGAGGACAATGGAATGTCCCTGCTTGAAGACATTACTCGTCGAGCCAAGGTCAATCGTGTATCGGTGGCACGCGCCCGGTGTTATGGGTCGAGGGAAATCCGTTCCCTCCCGATAACGCGCTCGAATGATTCCTTCCGTCAGGTTGCGGGCGTAACCTGTTGGAGACAGATCGACGAGCTTCGCGGTGAAATCGGTGTCGGGGGCGGATGTTGCTGCCCTGAGATCGAGTGATACGGGTCCCATAACGGCCGTATCCTGGTCGAGCGGAGGGGATCTGAATACAAGCACATCATGCCGTTCTTCTACGTGACTTTGGTCGAAGGCGCCGTATGGAAGCGCGGCGGAATAACAGCAGCCCTGACCGCCATGGGACGGAACAGGGTGATGTGGATCGTAGAGATACACATCGGCCGGCTCGTCTCCGGGCATCTCTAAAGACAAAACTCCAGTGCCGTTGGACGAGTTCGCGTTACCGTCACTGCGCAGAAAGTAGCTGGTATATTCCGCTCGCGCTGGTGGCCATTCAGACTCAACCCTCCAGCGGTTCTCACCCATGACGAAGTGCTTGACCGGCGGCTCCTCTGCGAGGCCGTTGTCGACCCCTTTAAGCCAATAGTCGAAGAATCGCAGGATCTCACTATCGGAGTCGTAGCCAAGAGGCGAAAGGTTCTGGCTGGAGGTGATCCCGAAATCATAGCTGCCGACTGGGTTGGACGTAGGGGTTGAGTGGTTCCAAGGACCCATCAGAAGACGTGTCCCGTTGCGTGCTTCCGCCGTTGCCGATTCATTCCGCATCCCCACGAAGTTCAGGAGGGTACCGGCCTGAAAGATGTCATACCAGCCACCAAAGTTCAGCGCTGGAACCTGAACAAGTGGATACCGGTCTTGAATGCTGGTCGCTCTCCAGTAGTCATCTCGACTTTCGTGAGCCAGCCAGTCGGTACAGTAGGGCGCGAATTGTTTTACTAACGGCAGATCGTGCAGTGGCAGGGTGTTGAATCCGATGGACATGTTGTCCACCAGATGAATCATTTCACGACGCCGCTGCTCAAAGTCAGGTATGTCACTCTGGCTGCGAAGGAGGCCCTCGGGCGCGAGCATGGGGAGCACCCAGGAGACCATGAATCCCCACTGTAAGGCGCCGCCCTGGTAAGTCCAGCCTTCGTAGTAGTCCGACGACGTAAACATCGGAACGATGCATTTCAGATGCGGTGGCTGGGCCATTGCCGCAAGCCACTGTACAGCGCCTACATAGGAGGCTCCATACATGCCGACGGAATCCGTCGACCATGGCTGGCTCGCACACCATTCCACGCTGTCGTAACCGTCTTCTATCTCCTGGAAGAACGGATTGAAAACGCCACCGGACTTATACCGTCCCCGTACGTCTTGAATGACGACAGCATAGCCGCGAGAGACCGCGCGAAGCGCATCAACATAGAGCAATGCGAGAGCACTAAACTCCTTGTTATATGGAGTACGAACCAGAAGGGCAGGGTGCCGGCCGTCATCATCTGGGCGGTAGACGTCGGCATAGAGGGTGGTGTCGTCGCGCATGGGGATCGGGACGTCCCGATCGATGCATATCCTATCTATCTGGCGCAAATCGTTCCTCATTTTCTTCCCCATGCTGGCCGGAAATACCAATTCATGCCACGCCGCACCATTCGACGATGGCGCAGGCCAGAATCTTGGACGCGCGGACGAGCTGCTCGACCTCGATGTATTCATCCGCGCCGTGGCCGAGCGATAGGTCGCCAGGACCGAAGATGACAGCTGGTGTCGGCGAGTGCAGGTTAAAAATCATTGCGTCGCAAACGGCGCTAAAGCCTACAATGTCGGGTTTGCTATCAACAACAGTGCGGTAGCTGGCGGCCAGCGTCGCGACTATCGGATGATCGAGTGGGATCGAGGTCGGATAGAACGGCCGCATAATGGTCTGCCGCTCTAAGCGGGGCCGGTTCGTGCGGAGAAACAGATCGGCGTCGGCCGCGGCATTGAGCCGCGCTTCGAGGCGGTCGATGACCGTGTCGAGATCCTCCCCTGGCAGGGCATCGCACCAGAAATCCAGGACTGCCTCCTCAGGAGGGGACATCAACTCGGGGTCGCCGGCCTTCAACGACCAGACCGTATTGACCAGGGCAGGGAGGGGAAAGCGCTCGGGGTCGGAAAAGTACGGATTATGACGTGTCTCGGCAGTGCGTTCGGCCTCGAAATCGGCTAGGACGCCCTTAAGTTCGAGCGCCTTGTCGAGAGCGCTGACACCCCGCCACCACATGTTGGCATGTGCGCTCCGGCCCGGAACGCGCAATCTGAGTCCCTGTCCGCCCTTGTGGGCCGGCATAATCTGGCATTCAGTGGCCTCGGTCACAATGGCCGCGTCGGCCTGATAGCCGCGCACACAGCAGGCAAGTGTGCCGTTGTAGCCACCCAGCTCCTCATTGACTACGCTCTCAACAATCACGTCGCCTTTAAGTCGGATACCTGCCAGCTCGATGGCGCGGACAGCGTAGATCATGGAGGCGATGCCGCCCTTCATGTCGACGGAGCCGCGGCCGTAGATCCGCCCGTCGACCAGGTCACCCCCATAAGGGGCGTACTTCCACTGCCCAGCGGGGCCGGCAGGCACCACATCGATATGCCCATTCAGAATGAGCGAGCGGCCACCACCCACGCCACGACGATGCGCTACTACATTGGGGCGATTGGTGTAATCGAGGCCCGGCCACCAGCCTGGATGCTGCTCAATGCCCGGCACTTCAATGGGCAGAAAGGAGTCGACCTTCCAGCCGAATCGACCAGTGAGATAGCTAGCGAGATGTTCTTGCCCCGGCCCCTCGTCGCCGGTTGGCGGGTGGGTTTCCGTGGGGATGCGCACCATTTCTTGCGTCAACTGGACGAGGTCAGGCCCAAGTTTGTCGACAGCGTCGATAGCCCTGATTTGGGCGGACTGAAGATCCACTGTAAAACTCCTTGGGCTAATAAATTGACCGCAGAATAACACCGTTGATCGGTATCAGTCAACATTTGTGATTGAAACCAATCATGAATCTCCGTCGTGATTGAGTTCGCGCAAGTCGAATGCTATAATTGCGACACTATGACTAACAGTTCGCCCGTCACAGGTGACAATGGGACTGCTCGACACACCACGAGTAGTCGCCGCACGGCCATCCTCGAGATTTTGACGCAGGATGGATTCGTGGATGTGGCCAGACTGTGTAACAAGCTCGGGTGCTCGGAGGCCACTGTCCGACGTGACCTGGAATACCTGCAGCGCAGTGGCCGAATACGCCGCACACATGGCGGAGCTTTGCTCGATAGCTCATCCGAGCCACCGTTCCGGACGAAGCTTGGCACGATGGCTGAAGCCAAGCGCCGGATTGCACAAGTTGCCGCCGGTCTCATAGCGGAGGGGGACGCAATCGGGTTAACCGGCGGCACAACAACCTTGCAGGTGGCGCGCGCATTGGCCTTGCAGAGTGGGCTGACCGTCGTGACGAACGCGATCAATATCGCGATGGAATTGGCCAGCAGTGATGTGCGCGTCATTGTGACAGGCGGAGAGCTACGTGGTCAAACTTTTGAGCTGGTGGGCCCACTGGCCGAGCCGACAGCAACGCAGATTCACCTCGACCGGATCTTCGTGGGTGTAGACGGTCTCTCCGTGGAAGGAGGTCTCACGACGCACAACCCAACCGAGGCCCGTATCAACAGGGTGCTCATCGATCGGGCGAGCGTGGTAGTTGTTGTAGCGGACCACACAAAGATCAGGCGCAAGACCTTTGCCCAAATTGCACCGATCAACCTGGTTAGCGTGGTAATCACCGATTCCGAGATAGAAGACGACGCGCGGCTTGACTTTGAAAGCGTGGGTATCCGTGTCATAACCGCTTGAGAGAGTCCGGTCAGGCGGCGCGGCAAAGCGTCAGGAGGAAGAGCGTGGCCAACAACGGGCATGGCACGGGCGGGAACGCCGGCCGCCTGCACAAGGATGCGATCAGCGTGGTTGGGGCGATCGCTATATCGATGGCCTTCATGGGTCCGGCAACGAGCGTGTTTTTCAACACTGGACCGGTAGTGAGCGGTGCGGGCTACGCATTACCAGTGGCACTCGTACTTGCCCTTATCGTCTGCGCACTGGTCGCCTCCGCGGTCGCCGCATTCGCTCAGAAACTTCCTACGGCCGGATTCGCCTATACCTTCAACACGCATGGCTTCGGCAAGCCTGGGGGTTTCATGTCAGGGTGGATCCTTGCAGTCTCCTACGGAATGGTCGGCCCAATGCTGATATCCGGCATCGGTGCATTCACCGCGCAGTTTGTCAAGGCACAGTTCGGCCCGGATATTCAGTGGTGGCTCTTTAGTATCGTTTATGTGCTCATTATCTGGGCTATAGGCGCGCTTGGCATTAGCCGGTCCGCCGCGACCGCTTTGATTTTCCTTGTGCTCGAAGTGAGCGTGATGACGGCTCTCTTCGCGACGATCCTGGGCAAAGGCGGAGCGCAAGGGCTCACGTTGGCGCCGTTCAATCCGGCGCATTCGCTGAACGGGTTGTCGGGTCTCGGCACCGGTTTGCTGTGGGGCATCTTGTTCTTTGTCGGCTTCGAGTCAGCAGGCACGCTGGGCGAGGAGACTCAGAACCCGCGACG
>JAQBPC010000371.1 GCA_028287725.1 Chloroflexota bacterium
TCGGTCATCGTGTCATTGTTGGCAATTCCGGCCGGTCTAAACCCAATTTCTCATTCGGCTTCGTGCAGGCGTTAGGCTTCAGGGTCGGAGCGGCCCATTGCTCTCACGGGTAAACGACAAAGTGGTCGGGCTGCCCGCCAAGAGCAGCCCGACCACATTGGCCTATGCGCCGTGACCCCGCCTCTATCTGGAGAAAGGCGGCCCGCCGGCCATGCAAATCTTGTCGAAATCGACCCGTCTAGAATTTTGCCTCGGTGATGGCCCCTTCGGAGGCAGAAGATACCGTCGCGGCGTACTTGGCAAAGACGCCGATCGTGTATTTGGGAGCAGGAGCCGTCCACGTTTCTAGTCGTCGGCGCAGCTCGTCCTCGGGCACCTCGATATCAAGTCGGCGTCCATCGATATCGATGTTGATGGTGTCGCCCTCCTGAACCGCGGCGATCGGCCCACCGCGCGCGGCTTCAGGCGCGACATGGCCGGCCATCAGCCCACGGGTCGCGCCACTAAACCGCCCATCCGTGAGCAATGCGACGCTCTCGCCGAGTCCGGCTCCAACAACCGCACCGGTCACGCCGAGCATTTCCCGCATGCCAGGACCACCACGCGGCCCTTCATAGCGGATGACAACGACGTCGCCCGCAACAATCTTGCCGTGCGTGACGGCTGTCATCGCGTCTTCCTCGCGGTCGAACACACGGGCCGGTCCGCGATGGTTGCGCCGCTCGTACCCGGCGACCTTGACCACGCAGCCTTCCGGCGCCAAACTGCCTCTGAGGATGACAAGGCCGCCCGTCGACTTGATCGGATTGCTGAGCGGCCGGATTACTGGCTGGCCGGGCGTCTCCACGGCCTCTGCCGCCTCCTCGGCAATCGTTCGTCCGGTCGGCGTGATCTGCGTACCGTCGATCAGTCCCGCTTCGAGCAGGCGCTGTGCGATTACTGGGATTCCACCAGCCTTGTCGACGTCCGTAGCCATGTACTTTCCGCCGGGCACGAGATCCACCAAAAGCGGGGTACGGCGACTGATGACGTCGAAATCGTCCATCGTAAGAGGCACGCCTATTTCGCGCGCTAATGCAATCAGATGCAGTACTGCGTTTGTCGAGCCTCCCGAGGTAACGACGCTGGCAATCGCGTTTTCAAAGGCTTGCCGTGTCAGGACGTCGCGCGGCCGCAGGTTGCGCCGCAGCATGTCCATAATTAACGTCCCGCAGCGGTAGCTGACGTCATCCTTTCGGGGATCCGTGGCAGGAACGCTGGCCGTATACATTGCGGATAACCCGATGAATTCAAAAGCCGTGGCCATTGTGTTTGCCGTGAACTGACCACCGCAGGCGCCCGCACCCGGACATGCGTTGTTTTCAATCTCGAGCAAATCCGCATCAGACATCTTGCCCGCTGCGTTAGCGCCTATAGCCTCGAAGACGTTCTGAATGGTGACGTCGCGGTCCTTAAAGCGACCGGGGGCGATTGATCCGCCATACAGGATCAGCCCGGGCACATTGAGGCGGGCGAGGGCCATGGCGGCCGCAGGCAGCGTCTTGTCGCAGCCAACCATTGCCACCACCGCGTCAAACATGTAGCCGCGACCACACAGCTCGATCGAATCCGCGATCACTTCACGGCTGATCAGCGAGGCCTTCATGCCCTCGGTACCCATGGTAATGCCATCACTGATGGCAATCGTGTTGAATTCCATTGGAGTGCCGCCCGCGGCTCGCACGCCCTCTTTAACCTTGGCGGCCAGTCTGCGTAGATGGAAGTTGCAGGGCATCGTCTCAATCCAGGTGTTTGCGATGCCGATGATAGGCTTCTTGAGATCGTCCTCGGTATAGCCTATTGATTTGTAATAC
The DNA here is from genome assembly GCA_028287725.1 of Chloroflexota bacterium. Taxonomy (GTDB): domain Bacteria; phylum Chloroflexota; class UBA5177; order JANWHV01; family JANWHV01; genus JANWHV01. The sequence goes on from JAQBPC010000371.1 coordinate 1,854, forward strand.
GAGCGAGCTGCCGCCCGATCGCGACCCTCGATGATCGTCCTACTGGGCAGCCTTGGCTCTTCAGCCACGGTAACCTCCTGCTTGCTATGCGGCTTTCGTTGTTCCCTGATCATGCACGGCGCACCAGGCGTTCGTAAAGGGGATGCCCGATCCGCGGCACGTGCCGCGTTCTGTGCGTAATTCCTGTACAATTAATGTAAGCGGATCGCGCAACACACGTTGGCATTCGGACCCCGACTCCGGCCGAACCAATGTGGATCGTGGTGATGCGCTGCCCTTGGGGATGTTAGGTTTCGACAGGGGAGGAAAGGCAGGCGCTGCGTGCCGAGGTGCCATCGCCTCGTTAATCAGGTGGCAACGCCTTTAAACGGCAACAACCAACAACTCGCTTACGCTGCGTAAGTAGCTGAGCCGTCCGGCCGGCCCCACCCTGACGGGCCGGTGCAGGGCGTAACTTAGTCGGGGAGGCTGTCGGTCCTACGCCCGTAAGACCGGCCTGAGATTACGGGCTGGTGTCCGGAACCTTCGTCGGTAGAGTCGTCCGGACATGAGATTAAATTGCCGAACACGCATCGTAGACGTGCCTGTTGGTCCTTTTTTGGACGGGGCGTTCGATTCGCCCCCATCTCCACCATCCGAAAGCCGCCATTCCATTATGGCGGCTTTTATTTTTGTGCCGGAAGCTCACAGCGGGCCGAATACACATTCGGCTGGTAGTGCGCGAAACGGCTGAACTTGGCCCTTTGGTATACTCAAGCTGGATACTAGCCTAGAGATCTGTAGTGCTCCTCAGGGCCCCGTGAGGAGACCGAGACCGGAGGAATGCATGCGATATCGCGAACTCGGCAACACGGGGATATCCGTCTCTGAGGTTGGCTTTGGGCTCTGGACCGTCGCTACCAAGTGGTGGGAAGTAACGGACGAGGCTGTCGGCGTTCGCCTCTTGCAGGAGGCGTTCGACCTGGGCATCAACTTCTATGACACCGCCGATACCTACGGTAATGGCCTGGGCGAGACAATGCTCGCCAGAGCACTGTCAGATAAGCGCGACCAGATCGTCATCGCCACAAAATTTGGGTACGAGTGGCAGACGTACACCGGCGAGCGGAAGGGCCAGCAAGAGCTTCCCAAAAACGTCTCGCCTGCGTTTGTGCGGCAGGCAGTGGAAGGCAGCTTGCGCCGGCTCGAAACCGATCGAATCGACAATTATCAGATCCACAATGTCAGAATGTCTGAGGTCCAGAGCGACGACCTGTTCGCAGTTCTCGACGACCTGGTGACCGAGGGGAAAATTCTGAGCTACGGGGCCGCCCTTGGGCCTGCGATAGGTTGGCTCGACGAAGGCCTGGCGGTGATGCGCACGCGCCGCCTCCCAGTGCTGCATATGATCTACAACCTATTAGAGCAGGAGCCCGGACGAACCCTGTCCGACGAGGCTCACAAGTCTGGTTGCGGGCTTTTGGCTCGAGTCACGCATTCGAGCGGACTTCTTGAGGGCAAGTACACCGAAGATACAACCTTCGGACCGAATGACCACAGGCGCCATCGATCGCGTCAATGGCTCACTGATGGGCTTAAGAAGGTCAAGCAGCTCGACTTCCTAACCAAGAGCGGCGAGCGCACGCTTGGCCAGGCTGCCTTGAAGTGGCTGCTTGCCGATAGTCTGGTCGCCTCAACGCTGCCAAACATCTATAACAGCGAGCAGCTACAGGAGTTTGCCGCGGCGCCCGAAACTCCCGACCTCACGGTAAACGAGCTTGCGCGGATCGCGGAGCTCTATCAGCACAACTTTTACCTCGAGCCCGTGTCACCTGCCGCGGTGTCCTGACGCACCGTTACTGGTCAACTACCTAGATTTGTTAGGAGATCAATGTACACAAGCATTGATGCTGTAGCTGTGCGCCGTCGAAATAGAACGACTGGCTGGATTGTCGCAGCTCTGGCAAGCATGTTCGTAATCGGCGGCGCAGTGTATTCAGCCGTACTGGCAAACACAACACCCCTACCTTCACCGCTTCCGGCAAGTCCGCCTCATTCGACTGTACTTGCACGCGGTAGCAAGACCGATATTTTAAATGGGAATTTCGTCTTGACGACGTCTCTCTACCAAACGACAGATTCCCCGGTTGCGGTCATTCAATATTACCGGAACCTGTTGAAGCAATACCCGCATCAACTTGGTAAATTCCTGCAGCATTCGGAGACGATTCTGCCGGCGCGTGCTCCTGAGGCGCTGCAACATGTCCCACCCATCTTTGGGGACACCGTCGGCCATGACCCTAACTCCGCAAACT
>JAQBPC010000707.1 GCA_028287725.1 Chloroflexota bacterium
CCTCAACATTGACCACCCTTTCAGTAATCACCCCTCCGCTCGTTACAACTACGTTGACGCAAGTGAGGCTTCGGCTACAGAGATTATCAGCGCACTCCTGATGGATCATCTAGGAGTGCAGTTAACCGCGGATATCGCCACGAACCTGCTGTACGGAATAGTCAACGACACTCATTCATTCCAGAACAGCAACACAAGCCCCCAGACACTCGCGCTCTCTGCCCAGTTGGTTGAAGCAGGCGCCGATCTCTCTCGAATTGTCTATAACCTCCTGCTCGCGCGGAGTGTAGAGTCCGCGCGGCTATGGGCCGAGGTGCTGCCCACCTTGACGTTTGCGGATGACGCGCGCGTCGCCTTTCTCACCGTGTCATTGGAGGCGCTTGAGCGCACGGGCGCGACACTTACGGACGCGGATGGATTGGTCGAATTTCTACGCAATATTCGTGGCGTCGACCTTGCCGTGCTGTTTAAGCAAACGGGGCCTGAGGAATATCGCCTAAGTATCCGGACAAGTTCCGCGGTAGACGCTACCGTTGTTGCCGCTGCCTTTGGCGGCGGAGGACATCAACGTGCCGCCGGCGGCGATGCGCGAGGTGATCTCTCCGAGATTCAGGGACGATTGCTCGAAGTCTACTGGACGTCACGGCTAGCGCCGTCCGAGTAGCGCCATGAACGGAATCCTGGCGATCGATAAGCCGTATGGCTGGACGTCGCATGACGTCGTGGCTCGCGTTCGCAAGCTCGCTCGGCAGAAACGAATTGGCCACGCAGGTACGCTCGACCCAATGGCCACCGGAGTTCTGTTGCTCTGCCTTGGCGAGGCAACGCGGCTCAGTGACATGCTGATGGACGGCGTCAAATGGTACCTTGCTCGTATTGAGTTTGGAGCACGAACCGACACCGACGATGCGCTCGGTACGGTTGTAGAAACGAGCTCGGTTGATTTTGACGCTGTAGCATTGGTGCAGGCGCTTCAGACACAAATAGGTTCCATCATGCAAATTCCGCCTTCATATGCCGCGATCAAACGGGACGGAATTCCGGCGTACAAGCGCGCACGCGCAGGTGAATCCGTAGAACTGGCGGCCAAACCGGTAGCCATCTACTCTCTGCAGTTGCTGCGGTATCAAGGCCCAGGAGTCGCCGACGCTGCCGCCCAGGTGTCGGCTGAGGCTGACGTGCTCGTATGTTGCAGCAAAGGCACCTATATACGCTCACTAGCCCGCGATGTGGGTGCTGCCCTTGGATGTGGCGCACATCTCTCAGGGCTTCGGCGACTCGCCAGTGGGACATTTTCGACCCGAGACTGCAGGTCCATGGAAGCTCTTGAACGAGAGGCCGTTGAACACGGCGTGCAGGCGTTGGAGGCCAGACTCGAGCCGCCGGACCGCGCAGTAAGCGGCTGGCCGGCGCTGGTAGCAGGTGAGCAATTGAACCAACGCATCCGATCTGGAGCGACATTCGTCGTGCCTGGACTGGCCGGCCGCCCCTCCATTCGTTCCTATGATGATCGCGGTAGGCTGGTTGCCCTGACCTCGACGTTCACGGCGGCAGACGGTACCTGCATCGCACATCCCGACAAAGTGTTTGGCAGAGCGGAGGCGCGATAATGCTCTTGGCACGGTCGTTCTCCGAGATCAGCCTGGACCGGCCTGCATTGCTTACCATTGGCACATTCGATGGCGTGCACCGTGGTCATCGCTATCTGTTGGAGCAGGCGCATGCCCGCGCCACCGAACACGGTTATGGTCTGGTTATAGTCACCTTTGAGCCGTGTCCCGCGGTAGTGCTGCGACCAGCACTTGGCCGTTACCAGTTGACTTCCGCGGCCCAGAAGCTGAAGCTTCTGGAGGCAGTTGACCCGGCGGTCGTCGCCATGTTGGAGTTCACGCCCGCGCTGTCACTGTTGATCGCTGAAGAGTTTATGGATGCGCTGGAGGCTCAGGTACAGCTTCAAGAGGTGTGGTTCGGCGAGGACTTCAGGTTTGGCCGCGATCGGGGCGGCGATCTGCGTATGTTGGTTGAACGGGGTCGCGAATCGGGTTTCTCGCTGCACGTAGTCAACCGGCGGACAGAAGACAAAGCGAGTATCTCGAGCTCGCGAATCCGGCAGGCCATTGCCGCGGGCGACGTGGCCACCGCGATGCCACTACTCGGGTATCCGTTCGCGCGCGAGTGCCAGGAACCCCAGGCCGGTCGCTGGCTTGATGAAATGACAGAGGCAGCGCGCTGCGCTGTTCCGGAGTATCTAACGCTGCCGGCAGACGGCATATATGCGGTGCTAGCGTCGCAAGGGGATGGCCTACCGCGAAAGTCCGTCGCGGCAATATCAGCGAGTGATGCGAACAGCCAAATGGTCGTGAAGGGGGACGTGTGGGCTGACGAGCCTCTTACGGTCGAATTCATCGACAGAATTACTTCAATGGAAAGCTATCTGTCGGACCCCGCTGCGTGGGAGGCTCGGGCGTTCGACCAGTTAGGTCACTGGGAACGCCCTGAGTACGATCCCATCGGGGAATACTAATTGCATCGTGGGCTTAGTGCCCGCACGCACATCCGCCTGCGCCGCCGCAGCACCCGCCGCCGCCTGAAACAGGCTCACTCGCGGCGTACGACGTCTCGCTTTCACCGCCAATGCTGGCAAAGCTCGACACGAGCTTCTGAACTTTGGGGCTGTGGCAGTCGCGGCACACTACGCCATCGGTCGTCATCCTGTGCGGGACGAACAACTCGAATTTCCTGTTACAGTCATTACACCGATATTCGTAAACTGGCATAGATGCCTCCTGAGGTCTCTCGCAGGACTATTTTGTTATGGTAACCGGTTCTGACCGCTTCGCCAACTTAGATGATGTTGGGCTTCCAGACGCACGACAGCGTGTCGAAGCGATGGAGGCTATACTGGGATTCGCCTTCAACGATCGCACCCTGCTGCTCCAGGCATTGCTCCACCGGTCAGCCGTTCTGGAGCGCCAACGCGATGGTGTCGCGGCGCCAAGTTTGCCCTCGAATGAGCGACTTGAGTTTCTGGGCGATGCGGTCTTAAGTATGTTGGTTGCGCACTATGCATTTGCCCACTTTCCTGAGTATGGTGAGGGCATGCTTACAGAGGTCCGCGCCGCACTGGTGCGCCGCTCAACGTTGGCGATCCTGGCTGAGGCGATTGGTCTTGGTCCACTGATGTACATGGGACGTGGGGAAAGGCGCATCGGTGGCCGGGGTCGAATGACCGTGCTCGCCGAGGGATTTGAGGCGGTAGTCGCGGCAATCTACCTGGATCAGGGCCTGGAACGTACGCGTGACTTTGTCATGAGCTTGCTGGAACAGCGCATCACGATGTTGTTGGAGCGCGCCGGCACGCTCAATGCAAAGTCCAGACTTCAGCAATTGGCTCAGACCCAGTTGCGTGTTCTACCGGCATATACGCTCATACAGCGATCGGGCCCGGCTCACGATAGCAAGTTCACCGTCGAGGTGCGTGCGGGCGAGTTTAGTGAAGTGGGACAAGGTACGTCAAAGCAAGGCGCCGAACAACGCGCAGCCCAAGCGCTGCTTCTGGTACTGGAGCCGATCAT
>JAQBPC010000009.1 GCA_028287725.1 Chloroflexota bacterium
TAGAGCGATAATACATCCTCACGCATATACAGATACGTGAAAAGTTCTGCTTGCTCACCTGGCCGCAGGGTTTGCACCGTCTCCGCAGTAACCCCAAGTCGAATACTGATGCCACCCAAGCGTATCACAGCGGCGTCTGAGGTGCACGTTTCTACCACGCCTCGTACCGACTCGATCATCTGCGCGCCCCTGGTTGGGTTGTTAGCCTTGTCATACGCGCGCTATGAAGTTGACAGATGGAGATCGCGAGCGCGTCTGCAGCGTCGTCGGGCCGAGGCACGGAGGCAAGGCCAAGGAGCGACATGATCATAATCTGCACCTGCTCCTTAGTAGCTTTCCCATAGCCAACCACCGCGTCTTTGACCTGTTGAGGTGTGTATTCATATACCGGCACGTCCGCCTGAGCGGCGGCCAGGAGTGCGACACCTCGGGCATGGCCGACGGCAAGCGCCGTACGAACATTTCGATTGAAGAACAGCGACTCCACAGCTACGGCGGATGGTTGATGCGTTGCAATTAAGTCTGTCAGGCCCGCATGCAGAATCTGTAGGCGCTTGGGCAGGGAATCGGCATTCGTCGTCGTCAGCACGCCAAACTGTATTGCTCGCAATGTGCTGCCGGCTTCCTCGACCACCCCAAATCCCATGATTGCCGTGCCGGGGTCGATTCCAAGCGTTCGGCTCACGCCTGGCGCCGCGATGCTGCCGCCGAGCCCTTGCTAGCCTTCATACGCTTCCATATCCTCGTCGGATATCTCGACGTTGCTGTAGACTTTCTGAACGTCGTCCAGATCTTCGAGCTTGTCGATTAAGCGCAACATCTGAGTGGCCTGCTTGCCATCTAGCGCCATAGTTGTACTTGCGACCAACGAACGCTCGGCATTCACAATTTCGGCCTTCGTAGACTCAAGCGCCTGACGGACGGCTTCGAGATCCGCGGGCTCGGTCAGCACCTCAATCGTATCGTCGCCTGCCGAGACATCGATGGCCCCCGCGTCGATCGCCGCGAGCTCGATTTCTTCCGCATTGTCACCATTTAGCGCAACCGTGATAACACCCCGGTCCTCGAATTGCCAGGCCACGGATCCACTCTCACCGAGGGTGCCGCCGTGCTTATTCAAGACAGATCGCACCTCCCCGACGGTACGGTTGCGATTGTCGGTCATGACCTGTACGAGTATTGCGGCCCCACCTGGGCCATACCCCTCGTAATTGATCTCGTCGAGGTCGCCGCTTTCACCGCCGCCAATTCCGCGTTTAATCGCGCGTTCGACGTTATCCAGTGGCATGTTGCTTTCACGCGCACGTTGCACGGCCAGCCGGAGACGGAAGTTGGCGTTCACGTCGCCACCGCCCTCGCGGGCGGCTACTGCTATTTCTCGCCCAAGCCGGGTGAACAACTGCCCACGCTTGGCATCGTTAGAACCTTTTTGACGCTTAATCTGCGACCATTTAGAATGTCCGGACATTGTCTTACCTCCACCGGTGTAGCACCGGTAATTCTAGCATTCGAAAGGCTCCCTGGAGAAGGAGCATTGCCATGGTGGTTCATTCCGGACTCTACAATTACGCTAAATGCATGAGTAGAGACATTTTCGGCATCATGAACAATACTGAGCAATACCGAGAGTTGGGCAGTCGTGCGCAATTATGGCCCACCTCAATTTGGTCAGCCAGACGTGCAGGCGCGACGCGCCTATTAATAGAAAATGAGGATGTGTGAGCGAGCAAAAAACCATACTTGTTGGAGTCGCCAACCCGCGCACGGCCGAGCATCTTGTTCGCGTCGGGATAGAGCTTGCCAAGGCGCAGTCGGCTCGCCTAGCTGTTATCAGCGTGGTTATCGTGCCGCCAGGCGAGTCGCTAAGCACCGGAGCGCGTGAGGCGCGTGGACAGCGGCGAATGCTGCGCAAAGCCGCTCAAATTGCTGAGCATGAAGGTATCACTGCCGAAATGCTCGTTCGCGCGGGGCACGCGGTTGAGGACGCCCTTGTGGAGGCCGTGGCTGAAACAAATGCGGGACTGTTGGTCGTAGGCTGGGCCCCAACCCCACGCTACGGGCAACTCGCGGAGTCCGCAATGTGGCGACTTAGCCAGGAGCCGCCCTGTGACGTGCTGTCGGTGAAGCCTCTTGACATGCACGTCAGACCAAAGAAGATCCTGCTACCCGTACGTGGCGGTCAGCATGCAGACCTTGCGGCATCGATTGCCGTGTCGCTGGCAAGGATATGGGATGCGTCTGTGACGATGCTCCGTGTGATTCCAGAATTCGTGCCCGACCTGGATGCGCAAGCAGAGGCGGAGGCGTTTAGAGCCTATTGGGAGGTTCTTTATGCGGGCGTAGTCCAGGCACGCTCGGTTGTGGCGCCTCGAGCTCGGGACTATCTGCTACAAGAAGCAGCGAATTACGATCTGGTGGTGATGGGCGCTGCAGCTAGCAGCAGATCGTTCCCATTTCCGTTTGGGCAGTTGGCTGAGGACATCGCCGAGCACGTGAGTTGCCCAATCTTCATCGCGAAGACAGAGCGGACATTAACTGTTGACGACTTCTCTGGCCAGAGCACTCCCGCGAATAGACTCGAGGATCTTTCCGAGGATGTTTCAACGCTTGTAGACAAATGGTTCGCGGCGAATACGTTCCACAGCAAGGAATTCGCCACGCTCTCAGAATTGGTACGGCAAAAGGAACAGCAGGGCGTGACAATCAGCCTCGTTCTGCCCACGCTCAACGAGGAGGAAACGATCGGCTCGATCATCCAGTGCATGCAGGACGAGCTACAAAAGCGCGTGCCGCTGATTGATGAAATGATCGTTATCGACAGCAGATCTCAAGACCGCACGGCCGACATAGCCCGCTCGTACGGCGTGCCGGTGTACGTTCATCAGGATGTGCTGCCGCACGTCGGTAGCTACAGCGGTAAAGGCGAGGCCCTGTGGAAGAGCCTGAGCACGACTACGGGCGACATCATCGCCTGGATCGACACGGACATCGCCAATATTCATGCCAAGTTCGTGTATGGCCTGCTGGGTCCCCTGCTGCGAGAGCCACGCCTCGGTTATGTAAAGGGATTTTATCGTAGGCCGCTACGGCAGGGCGGGGTGCTGCATGAATCAAGTGGTGGTCGGGTGACGGAGCTGACGGCCAGGCCATTGTTGAACATGTTTTATCCCTTGCTCTCAGGCCTGATCCAGCCGCTCTCAGGAGAATATGCCGGACGCCGCGAGATACTCGAACAGGTGCCATTCTCGACCGGCTATGGTGTCGAGATCGGTCTGCTGATCGACATCCTTGAGCGATTCGGTTTGAACGCGATTGGCCAGGTCGACCTCGAGCAACGAATACACCGAAATCAGTCCTTGGCCGCATTGAGCCGAATGTCATTCACCATCATGCAGACCGTGATTGGCAGGCTTGAAAGCAAGCGGCATATCGAATTGGTTTCGGAAGTCAACAGGTCGATGAAAGCCATAGTTCATACGCCCGAGGCTTTCCACCTAGACGTGCGCCGCATCGAAGAGTTCGAGCGGCCGCCTATGGCGGACCTATTGTTGGCCACCGCGGGAAGCTAACGGCAGCAAGCGAGGCGCGTGCAGTCCGCGTCCAGCCCACATGACAACAGATCGCACGTGTCCTTGCTAACGCGGACTCGTTCCTGAGTTTGCAAGGACACCGGCGGGAAATAACGTTCAAGCGCAGCTGGAAGAGTGAATTCGCTGCCGCACGTCCGACACACGGCTTTCGCACATGGCCAAGGACAAGCATTACCGCCGCTGGGATCACCTATCGAACCGTGTCCGCGGTGATTACATCGTCAAAGTGACCTTCCGTAGCCCTCGTGGCTGATCAGGGTTGAGACCTTTAGTAATGCATACGCCATGCGCGAATGCCTGGCCGGCCACTGCATAGATTAGCGGCGACACGGCCTCGCCAACAACACCTTCGGCTACGGGCGAGGGCAACTCGACAGCCACCGTGGCCAGGTCAAGGATACCCGGCTCGGATGAGAAAATCACGAGCTCGGCATTCCTCGCGCGCAGGTCGACTGCGAGCTTGAGCGTGTCGTCGTAGGTGCGACCCGGAGCGGCAAACAGCAGAAGCGGGAAATCAGACCCAACAATGGCAATGGGGCCATGCATGAAGTCGGCGGTCGAGAACGGATCGGCTACGACGTAACTCGTCTCCTTTAGCTTGAGCGCGATCTCCATGGCCGTACAATAGTTCAGGCCGCGGCCAATGACCGCACAAGCAGCCATGTAGCGGTAGCGCTCTGCCCGCTCGGCGCCGTGATCCACGCCTTGAAGCACCGCCGCCATTGCGTCCGGAACACGTTCCAGAGCGCCAAGCAATTCGGCGTTATCGGCAAGAAGCGCGGACAGCAAGCACACTATCGCCAGTTGCGTGGTGTAGGTCTTGGTAGCCGCTACCGATCGCTCCTCGCCTGAGTGACACAATGCCACTTCATCGGCCACTTTGGCGAGTGTGGACACGCCATTAGCCGTAACTGCCACGGTGAACGCGCCTTGCTCGCGGGCGCCGCGCACAACCTCGATAATGTCGGTCGACTCGCCCGATTGTGATATTCCGAGAACTAAAGCGTTGCGCAGTACCGGAGCGGAATGATACAGCGTCGCTAAGGACGGAGCGGCCAGCATAACAGGCAGCTTATTGAAAATGCCCCAGAGGTATTTGGCATAGGTAGCTGCGTTGTCCGAGCTACCCCTTGCCGCGATAACGACGAACGCGGGATTCCGCCGCCGGATCTCCGCGGCCACGCGTTCCAGGTTAGCCCGCTCAGCACGAATGGTGCGCCGCACGGCTTCCGGTTGTTCGCGGATCTCATCCAACATTAGGGTCATAAAATATCCTCACGGCCACGTTTGTCTTAGACAAATGCGAGCAAATACTCTTTGTATGCTAGCAATAGCATATCAACCAGGTCGGCGCAGGATATGCACGGATCGGTTTGAAGGTTGTTCATATGGGGCCACATCGCAGCTGTACGCTCCCCTACCAACCGGCCTCGAGAATTGTCGCGTCGTTGTCCTTCGGCAGAAGCCCGGAGAGTCGGGAAGTCTCGCGGTGCGCTTTGACCGATTGGGGCGAAGAGGTGCTGCCGGTCCTAACCATGCCAAATCTCAAGACTGACTTTCCTCTCCCGACCAGGCATATCTTTCCTCGGGATGCCAACCTTGGCCCTGGGC
>JAQBPC010000034.1 GCA_028287725.1 Chloroflexota bacterium
ACCCAGGCTCACGCGACATGCTTTGAAGCAAGCAGGGGAAGTCTTGGCGCCGGCCACCCGCGGCACTGCACGAGTCCGTGGCGCTGGCAGTGCTCGGAGACATCACGGCGGCGAACATGCGATGCAGCCCCACTCGACGCGAGCGGCGCGGCGAAGTTCGCCTCGGTCGAAACGTGCCGCCCTACTGTCGGATGCACTGCATCGTTACGCGACGTGTAAGTGCACGCACGGGATGTACCAATGTCGGATGTGGGTTCTGCAGTGGTTTCGCGCACAGGAGCCACCCAGGCTCTATTGCGTTGGAGGGCATTCGTGCATGCAGCATACTACAACACGAAATAATGAGGACCAGACTGAACTGCGGGCGCAATCCGTCCCTTTTGCCCCTTATAGCCCAATCCTGCTTCGCACACGGGCTGCCATAATCCGTGCCTCCGGCACCCTGAGCAACAGTCCAGCGGCCAGGTAGATGCCGGCGCCGAGCGGGATGCAGATCACGAGTGCCACGAACGAGCCGAACCGGCTGGTGTTGATCGCGTGGGTGAGATATGCCGCCATCCAACCGACGCCGGCAGCCATCACCCCGGCCGCCAGGTTCGCGCGCACCAACGACCAGCCGAGCGGTCCAAGCGCGAACTCGGGCACGGCGCGATGCAGGGCAAGGGTAAGGTTGATCGCCTCTGCCAGCACGGCGATGGATATCGCGGCGGCGAGGCCGGCGATGGCGTCGTCGCCGGGTATGAACTTCACCGCCATCACGCTGAGAAAGATGGCAAGCGCCAGCGTCCATAACACCACGAGTACGGGTGTCCTGGAGTCCTTGATCGCGAAGAAAGCGCGTGGAAGGACTTCGGCCAATGCATGGCCCGGAATGCCGATGGCATAGTAGATGGTTGCGAGAGTAACCAGGTGAATGGAAAGCTCGTTATTGCTCGAACCGTACGACAGCACGCGAATGACACGGGGCGCCAGGATAATAAGGCCGGCCGCGGCGGGTACGGTGAGGAAAAACACCATGCGCATCGTCTCACTGACGGTACGTGCGAAGCCAGTCATATCATTGACCGCTGCCTGGCGCGACATTACGGGGAATGCCGTGGTAGCAAGCGCAGCGGCGAATATACCGACAGGTAACAGGATCAAGGTCCAGGCGAGTGCGAGGCCGGAGTTCGGCAAGCTTGGCAACATGCTTGCCAGAATCGTGGTGGTCACCAGAGACGCCTGAATGCCGGCCTGCCCGAACAGTCTTGGCAGCATCAGCCGTCCGATGTCCCGCACACCTTCGGCGCCAATCTCGAAGGCAAAGCGGAACAGACGCCGGCCCTGGGGCAGGTAGGGAATCTGCACCGCAAACTGGAGGGCTGCGCCAATTGTCACTGCCCACGCCACCGCGGTGATCCCCACAAAATGGCCAACAAGTATGCCCACAATCACGCTCAGGTTGTAGACGAGCGGCGCTAGTGCCGGCGCCGTAAAGCGCGAGTACGAATTCGACACGCCCTGGCAGACCGTGATCAGTGCCATGAACAGCGGCTGCAGCAGCATGATCCGGGTCAGCGGAATCGTCGTGTTGATCAGCGTGGCATTGTTGTTGCCCACTAACCAGGGAACATAGAGAGGCGCAACGACGATCGCCAGCACCAGAATAGGCAACAGCACCACCATGGATAGGTAGAAGACCGTTGAGGCCACCCGCCAACCCTCGGCCTCCTCGGCCGCGGACTTTCGGGCGAGGTAACCGGCGAAGGTGGGAATAAAGGCCGACGTCAGCGCGCCGCCTGAAACAAGATTGAATACCAGCTCCGGTGCGCGAAAGGCCGTGATATACGCGTCGGACTGAATGCCGGTTGTGCCAAAGATGGAGGTGAACAGGACCTGCCGCACCATGCCCAGCACCCGGCTGAGGAGAAATGCCACCATCAGCAGCCCGGCGGCCGGCAATACGATACGCCGCCGGCGTGTGTTAGCGGCGCTCAAGGTTTTCCGCGGCGTTGACGTGGCAGGGGTATGAGCTGACTGCATCTCGCCACGGATGATACAGGTAGACTACGGCATGCTGCACGACTCTCCAGAAGAGATTGACCCCTGGCCGCATAGAATGCAAGCTGTCAATGTCCACCGGATTAGTAGGCCCTTGTCTCCGATCTCACAGCAGGGCTATGCTCAAGCCATGGAAAGTGAACCGTACCTGCCGCCGCCGACCGACCCTGAACTGCCCGATCAGCCGGAGCCACTCCCCCCGGCTCGCGGACATGGCATCGTGGCGGAGCGCTTGATCAGCATCAACGGCTTGATCAGCGTGCTCATGCTGAGTTGGGCCTTGATTGCCCTGCGAAATCCCAAAATTCCGCGGCGGCTGATAAATAGCTTTTGGCGCCGATTCCCGCGCATCGTCGGCAGTATTCCGCCACTGTAGACTCCCAAAGCGTGGCCCCGATCTCCAGTCCATCCGACGAGAGGAGCACCCGCCATGGGTCAGATGAATAAGTGGGAGCGTTTGGAAGCCAGCATCCAGCAGCAACCGACAGATCGGGTGCCCTGGGCGCTCTGGCGGCATTTTTACCACCGAGAAACGAACGCGGGCGATCTCGCGCGCGTGATGCTCGACTGGCAAACACGGAACGACTTCGACTTGCTCAAAGTCAATCCACGCGCCCAGTATCACGCCGAGGTATGGGGCGGGCGTTACCGGTATTCCGGCCAGCCGGACGTCAAGCCGGCTACAGAGAGCTTGGCCGTCAAATCCGTCGACGACTGGCAGCGCATCGATGTGCGGCCACCCTCCACTCCCGCACTCGACGAGCAGCTCAAGGCACTCTCGGAGATTCGCAAGGGCTTGCGGGGAACCGTGCCGTTCGTCGAGACCGTCTTCTGCCCAATAAACATTGCCGGATACCTGATAGGCGATACAAAAGTGCTGAAGCAACACCTCAGCGACTATCCCGAGCTCATCCATCAGGCGCTCCGCGCCATCACGGGGACGTTTGTCGCCTTTGTTCATGAGATTCTGAACGCGGGCGCGAGCGGCATCTTCTTCGCCACGGGTCCCTGGGCTACGTACGACACGCTCACGGACGCTGAATACGAGGCATTTGGGCGGCCCTATGATCTCCAGGTGCTTGCCGCCGCTGCGGATGCGCGCGTCAACGTCCTGCACGTTTGCCGAAAGAACAACATGCTTCGTCGTCTACAGGACTATCCTGTCCACATTCTCAATTGGGCAAGTAACGAGGAAGGAAACCCCAGTTTGGGTGAAATTGCCGATTCCGTGAGAGACCGCGCCGTGGCCGGTGGGCTCTCCGACGCCGCGCTTACCGCGGACACAGAGATGCCCATACTGAGGGAAGCCGCCGAAGCGGCGGACCAGGCGCGAAATCGCGGCCTTATGCTAACGGGCAATTGCTCCATTCCCATCAATTCCTCGCAAGCTACGATCGACGCCGTACATCGCTGGCTGCTCAACGCATGAGCCCACAAGAAGCACGGCTCAGAGCCCGGCTCCAGGACCAGCTCCGCGCATCGGTGCGGGCCTCGCTGCCATTTGAACGAACGCTGATGCGACTCGGCCGGCCCAAGGACGCCCACTCCAGCGATTACAATGAAGACGGCTGGACTCCGTTTACGGCGGGCACTCGCTGGGGCGGCCCCGACGAGTGGGCATGGTTCCGCCTGTGGTTCCGTGTGCCCACCTCCTGGGCCAAGGTGAAGGTCCGGCTAGCACTGCCGCTCGGCGGGCAGGCCATGAGCTACCTCGATGGGCAGCCGTGGCAAGGGCTAGACGAGAACCACCGAAGCATCACCCTGCCGGCCGAATATGCCGATGGTCGCTCGCACTTGCTCGCGGTGGAGGCATACGCGGCGGCGGGTACTACCGTCGTTCGACGGCCGGCCGACGCATGTACAATCGGCGAGTGCCGAATCGAGTGGGTGGATGTCGAAGCCGAGGCATATTATTATGACCTTGCCGTCGGTACGGAGGCACTGGCCGTGCTGCCGGAAGCCGCCACGGAGCGCGCCGCCCTGCTGAACCTCCTGCGCGACTCCGAGAACCTGGTCGACCGCCTTGAACCAGGGTCAGAGAGCTTCCGCCAATCTGTCGCACATGCCCGGGAACACCTGGCAGATGGACTCGCTGCCTTGACCGCCGGAGCCGGCACGAATCGCCCGCACATCATGGCAGTCGGCCACGCGCACATCGATACCGCCTGGCTGTGGACCCTTCAGCAGACGCGGAGGAAGATTGCGCGAAGCTGGTCCACGGCGCTCCGTCTGATGGAACGCTACCCGAGCTACCGCTTCTTGTGCAGCCAGCCCCAGCAGTATAAATGGCTGGAAGAAGACGAGCCGGACCTTTACCGTCAGGTCGTCGACCGCATCAAGGAAGGTCGATGGGAGCCCGCCGGCGCCATGTGGGTCGAGCCCGACGCCAACCTGACCTCCGGCGAATCGCTGGTGCGCCAGTTCCTGTACGGGCAGCGATTCCTCCGCGAGCGCTTCGGCCGCACCTGCGGCGTACTGTGGCTGCCGGACGCATTTGGCTATTCCGGCGCCCTGCCCCAGCTCATGAGAAGCGCGGGCGTCCACACCTTCGTGACCATCAAGTTGAGCTGGAACACCGCGAATCGCATGCCGCACGACACCTTCCGATGGCGCGGACTGGATGGCACCGAGGTACTCGGCTACTTCATGACGGGCGGCCCGGATTGGCGTCCTATCGACTACATGGAAGATCCTTACCCGGCTAAACGCGGTGCCGCCACCTACAATGGCGATTTCTCGGTGAAGGAGACGGTCGGAAGCTGGGTGCGTTACCGCGACAAGGCGATCAATACTGAAACGCTCTACGCATTTGGTTGGGGTGATGGCGGCGGCGGCCCCACGGAGCGCATGCTCGAATTCGCCGAGCGCTTGCAGGACTACCCCGGCCTTCCCACTGTCACACAGGGGAATGCCGAGCAATTCCTGCAGGAGCTTGGTGACCGCGTGAGGAACGACCCCAGGACGGCGGTATGGGAAGGCGAGCTCTACCTCGAGTACCATCGTGGCACCTATACCAGCCAGGCGCGCGTGAAGTGGGACAATCGACGCGCCGATCACCTCCTGCGCGATGCGGAGCTGTGGTGCGCGTGGGCCGCCGCGCTCGGCCACGACAACGCGACCTGGCACGAACGCCTGGCACGCTGCTGGGAGGATGTGCTGCTCAATCAGTTCCACGACATCCTGCCGGGCTCGTCGATCGGCGAAGTCTATCAGGATCAGCGGCGCCAGCACGCCGCCCTGATGGCTACCGCCGGAGGGGTGCTGGCGGAGGCGCAAGACGCCCTTGCCGGCCGACTTGGCGGGCAGGCGACGCCCAGCGTGGCAGTGTTCAATGGCGCGCCGTTCGCTCGAGAGGACACGCTCGAGCTCCGATTGCCGCCGGGTACACCGCCGGACGCCACACTCCAGGCAGCACCGGGCCAGTGCCTGCTCACACAGCCCTTGCCTGGGGGGCCAGACCGGCGTTCCATGCTTGTTGCCGGGCTCCATGTACCGCCACTCGGCTACACGGCGATTCCTCTTGGTACGGGCAGCGTGCCCGAAGCGAATTCGGAACTCACGGTCAGCGAACGCGTCCTCGAGAACCGCTTCTTCCGCCTGGAGCTCGACGACCGAGGCCGGTTCGCCTCGCTGTTCGACAAGCGCTACAACCGCGAAGTTCTGGCCCCCGGCGGCGGTGGCAACCGGCTGCTTGCCTTCGAGGACAAGCCGCTCACCTATGACGCGTGGGATATCGACGAGTTTTATGTCGACAAGTGCCGCGAGATCGACGACATACAGTCGTGGCAGGTCGTCGAAACAGGACCGGTTCGAGCAGGCGTCGAGATCACTCGAGCGTTTGGT
>JAQBPC010000037.1 GCA_028287725.1 Chloroflexota bacterium
ATCACGCTCCGCCATCGCTTAACCCAGGACATGCCGCCTGGCCGGAACGTCTTGGCGAGACTCCGTCAAGAATTGCGCCGGTCACTCCATGCGTGATAATTGGTTACGCGACCGTGTCGCGACATGCACGAGCAATCATGTGCTCAGGAGCAACAGGGTTGGTCTGCCTGCTTGGGCGGACAGGGCACAGTACCGTAAGAGCAAAACACACAGCAATCGCCTTGGAGCGGGCGTAATTGCGTTCCGCAGTGTTTGCAGATATAGAAGAACCAGCAAGCGTTGATGGGCATCTCTTCAGTGGATTGCCCTTGGCACGCAGGACAGGTAATCGTGGACATCGTGGTCATGATCTGGGCCCCTTCCGGCCATACGGCGAGCTGCATTCCGTACCTATGCCGTCATGGATCCTAACGCACGCACACGCCAAGCGGTTTCACGCTCTCCGTAGATATGGCTCGGCTGCTGCCTGCAATTGATGAAAGAACTTATTGTCCCTGGCCGCGACGCGCCAGCACGGCACGCTCGATTCCGGTGACCGCCAGGAAGATGATCACGCCGGTGACGGTGGCCACGAGGACCACAGCCATCTCCAGCGCGGTATCGAGCGATTGTTTGGCCGTAATCAGCTCGTAGCCGATAGTCTGGCCGCTGCCTGCCACGTACTCGCCCACGATCGCGCCGACCAGGCTGAGCGTGCTGGTGATTCGTAGCGAGGCGAACAGCGAGGGGATCGAGGCCGGCCAGCGCAACTTCCGGAAGATCTGCCGGCGTGTGGCGTTGAGCACGCGGAAGAGGTCGAGCAGCAGCGGATCCACCATCCGTAGTCCCTGGGTCATGTTGACCAGGGCCGGGAAGAAGGAGATCAGGAAGGCGATGCACACCTGCGGCCAAAGGCTGTCGACCGGCATGATGATCACCAGGATGGGCGACCACACGATAATCGGGACGGTCTGCACCACTACCGCCAGCGGGAAGAGGGTCCGCTCGGCGAAGCGGGAGTGCACGAAGATAGTGGCGCCGACAATCGCCAGCACGTTGGCCAGCGCGAAGCCAATGGCTGCCTCTTGCAGCGTGTTGAAGAGGGCAGGCCAAATCGAGGGCCAGTTCGTGCGCAGACTGTTCAGCGTGTCGTCCAGACGTGGGAAGATGAACGGCGGCACCTTCCGCCAGATCACGAAGAACTGCCAGAATGCGAGCACCACGATGACGGCGAGGAGCGGCAGCACGATGCTGAGCAAACGATCGAGCACTGCCTTGCGTCGGAGACGGCGTACCCGCTCCGGGTCGGCGCTCATCAGATTCTGGTCGGCGTCCTGCAGCAGCTGGGCGGATTGGTTCATCAGCCGTCCGTCCCAATGATCCCTATACTGGGCTTCTCCTTGCTGTCCGATGCGTCCACGTAACGGCCCTCCAGTGCGGCGAGCACCTGCGTCTCCAGATTGAAGAACTCGGGGCTGTGCCGCACGGCAGGGAGTCTCGGACGCTCAAGGGGAATGGGGATGATGTTATGCAAGCGACCGGGTCGTGGCGTGAAGACTGCAACGCGGTCGCTCAGATATACAGCCTCCGCGATGCTATGCGTGACAAACAGTACGGTAATGCCCGTGACCTCCCAGACGCGGAGCAGCGCGGCATTCATCTCGTCGCGGGTGATCTGGTCCAAGGCGCCGAATGGCTCATCCATCAGCAGTACCTCGGGCTCCTGGATGAGTGCGCGCGCCAGGGCCACCCGCTGCCGTTGGCCGCCGGAGAGCTGAGCGGGTAGCCGGCCCGCGCAATCCTCTAGTCCGACGCGCGCGAGCATCTCGAGTGCACGCGTTCGACCGGATGCATCGAGCTTTCCGCCCAGCTCGAGCGGTAGCTCGACATTTCGCGCCGAACGCCGCCAGGCAAGTAGAGCAGGCTCCTGGAATACCATGCCGATACGACGGGCCGTCCGGGAGGCACGCGGCGGGGCGCCGGCGATGGCGATCTCACCGGTCTCCGGTTGCAACAAATCCGCCACCAGCCGGAGAAACGTGGACTTTCCGCAGCCGGATGGGCCGATCAGCGAGACGAACTCGCCGGCTGCTACCTCCAGGTTGATGTCCTGGAGGGCGCGCACTCCATTCGGGTAACTGAAGCGCACGCCCCGGCTGATGATGGATCCCATGGTAGCTCTTATGTCAGGTCTTTGGCAGGAACTGCGTGGTGAACAAACTGTCTGCCGGTACCGGGGTCGTAATCTGCTTGTACTTTGAGAGCAAATCCACGCCGGCCTTCCAGCGTGACGCCGACATGTAGCCGACTGGCGCGCCCGGCGCCGTCGCAAGTTGGCTCAGGGCCTGCATTTCCGCCGTCTGCTGGGAGACGGAGTCATGCGGGTCGAGCTTGGGCACGACATACTTCGCAACCTCGGCCGGGTGCATCATGGCATACTTCCAGCCGCGATCCATCACCCCAACAACTTGCTTCACCAGGGCAGGATTCGACTTGATCATGCTGTCGGTGGTGAATAGTACGTCGCCGTAGAAATTGTAGCCATACTGGCTCGCCGGGATGATATTGGGATGCACGTGGTACTTTTGCGCCAGCTCGATTGGCTCGTTGGTTAGAAATGCAAGGTACGCGTCTACCTTACCGGCCAACAGCACCGTGGGATCGAAGCCGACGATCACGGGCTTAACATCCGCCTCGGTTAAGCCCACCGAGTTCAGCATCACATCCATGACGTAACGCTGGTGGGCCTGGTACCCGATGCGCTTGCCCTTGAACTGCTTGGGATTCGTAATCCCGCTGTTGGGCATGGTGATGAAAGCAAACGGGGATTTCTGGGCAGAGGACCAGATGGCGCGAAGCGGGAGTTGCTTGGAGCGTGCGATGATCAGCGAGGCGCCATCCTGGAAACCGAACTGATATTTCCCTGCAGCAACCAGCAGCACCGGATCGTTACTGAAGTCGTAACCGCGCACTTTAGCCTGCAAGCCGGCCCCGGACCACCAGCCCTTTTGCTGGCCAACCCAAATTCCGGCAAATTCCACGTTCGTGAGCCAGTTTAGGGCGAAGGACACGGTAGTCGGGGATGCGGCTCGCGCGGGAGCTTGGGGCAAGGGGTTGAGAAGGATAGCGCCAAAAAGGACGACGGATAAGACCAAGCGGCGAAACACAGACGACCTCCTTGCATTGCACTGGACATGCTCACGGACACCCGGAGCCAAAGTATCCTCGCGACGGCGCGGAGTTCGCGTGGCTGTCCGGATCCCCATCGATTGCCGCACAGCACCACAACAGGGTGAGTATACATCATCGACTGTTGCCGGAGACTTGAAAGATCGCAGCCTTAAAGGCGCGCATGAGTGGCGCGAGGGCAGGCGAGATCCACTTCGCCTTCCGTGCGTTCTCCAGCCTCCGGGTGAGGACAGCAGCTAATGCGCGGGTCTCGTCGGCGACGTGCCGGCGGGCGGGTCACAACACGCTTGCGACCCGTGCCATGACATTAGGCTTCGATGTAACGCTTATGCCTCTG
>JAQBPC010000042.1 GCA_028287725.1 Chloroflexota bacterium
TACTTTTTAAGCATTGAATCTGGGCGACCCGAGCAGCGTAATGGCCGGGCTTAAGGGCGAGAGGTAGGGAAGATGGCGGTTCGTGGCATCCGTGGAGCAATTACCGCTGACTCGAACACGGTCGAATCAATTCACGAGGTAACGCGCGAGCTGATCCTGGAAATGATCGAGCGGAATACGCTCGATACAGCGGAAATCGCCTCGGCAATGTTCACTACCACACCAGACCTAAATGCAAGCTTTCCTGCCTACGCGGCTCGAATGATCGGGTGGATAGGCGTACCGCTGATCTGTACGACAGAAATTCCGGTGCCCAATGCCCTGGCCAGAGTCGTCCGTGTCTTGTTGCACTATAATACCGATTTGCCGCAGGCGGCGATGCACCATGTATATCTTCGTGGGGCAGTGGCTCTCCGTCAGGATCTTGTTGAGCGCTTCGGTGCCGCTCCCAGCGAGTAGGGTCTAGCTCCATTGGCCAGCCTCTTGTTGCTTAGCTCGCGACATGTAACTTGACTACCGTAGCCCCTCCGTTACATCGTCAGCGGCGGCTCTCCGGCAGCTACCCTTGCCGCGACCGCCCGTATCGCCTTGTTGTGCGAGCTTCGGTAGAAATCCGTAATGCTGGCGGGATCGCTACCTTGTTCTCGAACGGCGAGCTCGAACGGGAATCCAATAAATTCGCCGAGGTCGCCCTCCTTGTCGTACCAGCCTGGCTCGAGCCCCCGCTGTAATTGAGCGCTGCGAATAGTGGCGTCGAGGCGATTGAAATACTGCATATTTCGGATCAGCAGGCCCTCATTCGACTGCCCGCCGTGGCATGGAATTACGATAGCGGGCCGCAACTCCCGAAGTCGTCGAAGCGATTGCAAGAAGACGTCTATATTTGACTGCTCGCCACAATAGGGAAAGGGATGTTCCGCGGCGTCACCCGCAAGGAGGAGCCGGATTTCTGGAATCCAAACTGAAACATGATCGCCGACATGTCCCGGCGTTGGGATCAGCTCAATCGTCATGTCGCCGCCGTCGATCGTGCAGCCGGACGGAATCTCAATCGTTGGTGGTACAAGTCTCACATTCGCGAGGGCCGGCTCTTGCTGCTGTCGTTTCGCAAGGTAGTCGTGCTCTTCACGCGAGCGGAGGCGCTTACCTGTCTCCCGGCTGGCAATGATTGGCGCCGGAAGGGCGCTGGCGGGCGTCTCAAACAGTGCATTACCCCATGCGTGATCCCAATCTGCGTGTGTATTGATCACGAGCGGCGCGCGGTCAGCCAGCAAAGGCTCGACGCTCTCCACGACCGCGGCAGCTTGCTCGGGGGAGCTCATTGTGTCGACAAAGACAACATAGCGATCGGTCACAATTACCGCGGTGTCGATTTCGTTAGGAACCCTGAACATGCGCACGCGAGGATCCCAGCCACGATTTACGATTTCAACCACGGTTGGATCGGGCGTCACCGACATAGCAAACACCTCAAACGATGCCGTACAAAGCATGGCCAAGGCCGGGGAATCCCCGGCACTTAACAGAGTTTAAGGCTTTTCCCTCTGTAGTCCATGACCATCTCCTCCCACGCAGGCGAGTATTTCATTACAAGAAGCTGCCGTGTTTAGCCGGTAGCGTACCATTACCTACCCAGCTGTACCTGTCGCGACCAAATTTGATGCTCGACTCAGACCGCAAGATCGGTTAACGTAGCCTCAATCGTCCCACGACGTCACTCCCTCTAAACAGGTGAAAACGACACATGGTTCAATGACTTGCGTTATGCTCGGTCGTAACCATGGGATTCTCGCACAATTCTGGACAAATACCGTGTTGACGCGCACATTATTGCGGCGACGCTGAGGTGTCGAGGTACAGTTGCATCGAAACCGCCGGCAAGTAGCCTTAGACATGCTGACTTCGAGTTTTAAGCGCGGATCGCGAAGAAGTTCATAGGAGGGCGATACGTCATGGATGGCCTGATCATGGATTACCAGCTGACCATTCCTGCCATTTTGCGCCGTGCGGATGCTTTGTATGGCGGCCGTGAGATCGTCAGTAGGCGGCCGGACAAGTCGCTTCACCGCTACACGTACCGGCACATGGTGGAACGTGCAAAGCGCCTGGCGTTGGCGCTCACGGCCCTGGGTGTGCAACGCGGTGATCGAGTTGCCACGTTGGCCTGGAATCACCACCAGCACCTCGAAGCATATTTCGGTATACCGGCTTCCGGCGCAGTGTTGCACACCTTGAACCTAAGACTGCATCCGGATGACCTTTGCTACATCATGGGTCATGCCGGGGACAAGGTGCTGCTTGTTGACGATGTACTCCTGCCGCTCTACGAAAAGTTACGCGACCGAATCGACGTGCAGCGCGTCGTCGTGATTCCGACGAGCGGTCAACCGGTTCCTGAGGGGCTACTCGACTACGAGCAGGTCCTAAATGGCGTCGATCCTACAGCATTCGCATATCCCGAGATTGACGAACGTGAGGCCGCGGCGATGTGCTACACCTCTGGCACGACTGGCCGGCCAAAGGGCGTACTGTATTCACATCGAGCAATCTCACTTCATTCCCTGAGTTCGGCCCAGCGAGACGTGCTGGATATCGGCGAGGCAGACACCGTGGTGCCGGTTGTGCCCATGTTCCACGCGAATGCCTGGGGCTTGCCGTTCACTTGCACGATGGTTGGCTCAAAGCAGGTGTTTCCAGGCCCTCACCTGGACCCTGCAAGCCTCCTTGACCTGTTCCAGAGCGAACGGGTCACGATCACCGCCGGCGTACCAACAATCTGGCTAGGCATCCTGAACGCTCTCGACGCAAGTCCAAACACGTATGATCTCAATCTGCGCACGCTGATCGTAGGAGGCCAGGCGGCTCCCAAGAGTATGATCCAGGGCTTCCAGGAGCGGCATGGGCTTACGGTCGTCCACGCCTGGGGCATGACTGAGATGGCGCCGGTTGGAACGGTTGCGCGCCTGTCCGGGCCACTTCGTGAGGCATCGGCCGATGATCAGCTCACCTATCGGGCCAAACAAGGCCAGCCGGCCCCGTTCATTGAGATCCGCGCGCGAAGCGAAACGGGGCTGGTGCCCTGGGACGGTGCTTCAATGGGCGAGCTGGAGGTACAAGGGCCCTGGGTTGCCAGCTCCTACCATGATTGTTCGGAAGGCGAAGATCGCTTCACAGACGATGGTTGGTTTCGAACCGGCGATATTGTCACGATTGACTCTCGTGGGTATGTCGAAGTGCAGGATCGCGCAAAGGATGTCATCAAATCCGGTGGCGAGTGGATTAGCTCCGTTGCCATAGAAAATACTTTAATGGGACATCCAAGTGTCGCCGAGGCAGTAATCATAGCGGTGCCGCATCCAAAGTGGGGTGAACGACCGCTTGCCGTGGTCGTGCTCAAGCAAGGCAAAGCGGCCACGGCCGGCGATCTGATTGCCTTTCTGGAACGGGATTTTGCACGGTGGTGGATTCCAGATGGCGTCGAGTTCGTCGAGGCTATACCCCGATCATCGGTCGGTAAGTTCCTAAA
>JAQBPC010000066.1 GCA_028287725.1 Chloroflexota bacterium
GCGCAAGGAACCTAGAAGCCATGCAACGACCAGAGAAGTAATTGTCGTCACAGCGCCGCTTCCAACACGCACCAAGCTCATCAGACGACCTCTGAACTCGCGGGGATAGACGTGCTGCATTATGCCGGCGTACTGTGGGGCCGCAATGCTGGTGCTTATCAGGAAAATGGAGGCAAGGATGGTATACGGCACTGCTGTGCCAAACACGAGCAGAAGCAGCAGAATAGCGCGGCCTAATCCCCAGGAAGCAAACAGGAATGGGCGACTGCCGCTCCCTCTAATAGTCAAAGCGAGTGGCAAGGCCAGAATGGCGCCGATTGCGGGCATGGCAATGAGCAAGCTGATGCCAAAAGGACTCACGCCAATGGTGCGCGCGACAACGTACAGATAGCTGATGACGCTGCCGTTAAATACACCGAACAGAATTCCGCTGATCAGATCGTGGCGGAAATCGCGTCGAACTGTATCGCTGACAGGCAGGTTTAGGGCGAAGAAACCACGAGATGCGCGGAGCGCATAGGCAAAAGAGCCGAAGGCCCGCAACAACGCCTCCCAGTCAACTTGCAGATCTAGCTGGATTGCTTGAGCACCCGGTTTCGATTCTCCAAAGGTACCGCGTTGCGCCGGCACATGCCAACGCATCAGTAAGCCCTCTACGCGGTATACCTACACCATGACCCCGCCGCGTGTTGAAAACCCGCCCATGATCCAGCGCCGATCTCACCAGTCGATGGCGTGTTCCAGGATGAAACTGGTCTAACGTGTAACATGGTATTCTTGCGCGGCAATGGAATTGCCACATATAGTGGACACATACTGCCCACCACGGATGGGAAACAACTGAATGGCTGTGCCCAGTACGCCTTTAACCGGTGACAACCTGCAGCGCCAGCTTGATTTGCTAAGGTTTAGCGAGGAGCTGCAGAACGTACTGGCGCGCTGTTCGGACGAGGGCGCTATTTGCGCCGCGGTCGTCCATCGCATCGTCTCGGCATTTTCGGCCCGCGCCGGATGCCTGGCACAGTATGATCCCGTCACAGGGCGATTCGACATCGTGCTGCACACGCGCGGGCAATCCGATTGGCCGGTCCCGTTGTTTGCGCGCGCACTTGCGGAATGCCGCACTGTACACGCCGATGGCGTGATAGCGGTGCCATTCTCCTGTAACGATCAGCCCTGCGGCGTGCTCGCGTTGACACGCATTGAGCCATTCGATCGGCAGGAGAGGCAGGTACTCCGGGGCATCGCACTTCGGGTCGGCAATGAGTTGGAGCGCCGCCGCGATCAGGTGCTGGATGATGTGCTCGATGCTCTGCTCCGCAAGACCAAGCCGATTGACGTCTACACGCATGCCGTGCGGGAGCTTCGGCGGTTCGTACGCTACGATCACAGCGCCTCAATCATGACCGCGAGGCGCGAGCTTCACCAATTGGTGGTGCGCGTCGAGAAAGTGGTGACGCCGAAGGCTGGGTCCGAAACGCTGGTCGACAGCCCGCGTGTTGGCACGTCATTGTGTCTCGATCCCGATCAGTTCCGAACACTCGCTCCTCTCGATCGACCGGTTCACGCGGTCCGCTATGCGGGGGGTGACTGGCACTTGATGAGTGGTGAGGATAGCGCCCTTGCCGTATGCGGCATCACTGCGCTTGGCGGGCAGGGAGATGCTGTGGAGTCTGAAGGCTCGCAGTTACTCTGGCCGCTAACGTTTGGTGGGCAAATGCTTGGCGTGCTCAGGCTTTCCGCTTTGAGGCCCGGTGCTTTTGACCCATTACAGTCGCATATTCGCGTGATCGAACGCTTCGCTCGGCTGCTGTCGGTCACCATTTATCGCAGCGATCTCTATTATCAGAGCGACCGCCAGCTGCAAGCTATCAAAGACCTTGGCCGTCTTACCACGCACCCGATGCCCATTGAACAGGTATGTGCAAATACGCTCAGCTTTGCGCTCAATGCACTTCATGTTGACGTCGGCGCGATTTTGCTTCTCGGCCCGGGCGGTACGCTCAACGTCGTTGCCGAGTTCGGCGGCGGCCCCGAAGCGCCACGAGAGCTCCGTCGGGGTACCGGTATCTCGGGTATGGTCGCAACGACCGGCAAAGCAATCGCTGTGCCGGATGTGAGCCGGGAGCCAGGTCACATCGTTTTCAATGAACAAGTCAGGTCGGAGCTGGCCGTACCCATCACCTACGATGACACGGAAGTGCTGGGTGTCCTCAATGTGATGTCAATGGATAGCCATCGCTTCCGTGAAGAGGACGAAGAGGTAATCAGCTTTCTCGAAGCGCTGGCAAATCAGACCGCGGTTGCCATAAAGAATTCCGGCCTCCGTGCCGAGGCAATCGACCGCTTTGGCCTTCGCGGCGCCGCGGATACGGCGATGACGAATGCAGATTTCTACCAGCGCATCCTTGACGAGGACCAGCAGCGCCGTGCTCGCCAGGAGGTGCAGCAAGAGCTTTCTCGGCGTTTGATGCGAAGCGAGCGCATCAACGAGAGCCTCCATGAGGTTGTCTCATTGAGTCTCGAGCGTGCGGATGGCGATGGCGCATGTCTGTATCTCTTGAGGGAAGGTTCACTTTCACTCAGCGCCCAGCTCACCCGCCGTGGCCTGCACTTGCGGTGGCTCCATGAGTATCCAGCAGGGCAAGAGGCACTCGATAAGGCCGCCGCAAGTTTTGCGGATGCCGGCGCCGAGCACGCATGGGTACTACGACTACAAGAAGACGTCGTCGACGGGCACGTCTTGCCGGCATGTGATGCTGTCGTTGCGCCGCTGTATGGCAGGTCGCGTACCCGCGGCCTGCTCTGCGTGCTCCGGCTCGCGTCCGCCCGCAGGCCCACGCCGGGGCAGAACGAAACCGAGCTTCTTGCCACCGTGGCCGGCCTCGCGGCGGTGGCGATTGAGAAATTGCGGCAGCGCGAGCAGATGCGGGCGCTGCACTCCATCGATCAGGCGATAGGCGCCCGCAAGCTGCTCGGC
>JAQBPC010000078.1 GCA_028287725.1 Chloroflexota bacterium
TTGCGACCGTGCCGAGCCCAGATGACGACATGGAACTGGATGTTGACACAGCGGACGCATTTGCCCGAGCCCAGGCGCTCGTGACCACGCGATAGCACACACTTTCGGATTGCAGTGGAGGGAGCGACGAGATGGATGTTGAAAAGGCGCGAGACTTCTTGCGGCAGAATCACCGGGCTGTGCTCGCTACGCGCAGAATAAACGGCGACGTTCAACTGTCACCGATAATCGCCACTGTGGACGAGGCAGGGGACATCATCGTCAGCACGCGCGAGACAGCCTTTAAGACCAAGAACATGCGGCGTGACCCGCGCGTGTCCTTATGCGTGATGGCCGATACCTTCTTTGGTCCGTGGATACAGGTAGACGGCACCGCGCATGTTCTCTCGTTGCCGGATGCGATGGAGCCGCTCGTTGACTATTACAAGCGCATCTCGGGTGAACATCCTGATTGGGACGATTATCGTCGAGCAATGCGAGACGAGCGTCGCGTGCTGATTAGGATAAACGTTGGCAAGGCAGGACCTGATCTGCAGGGCTAATCTGCCGGCTTCGGAACCCGCTGCCTCCGGCGCACGCATTGCTTTTACATGTTGCCTCCCTTGGTAGGTCGAGGCTTGTTGCCGTTGTCCGTTTCCTGGGCCTACTCCGAACACGTCTTGAGATCCGGCTGTGTTTCTGTCAATGCTGTCCAACTTGTATATGTTGGACAGAATCCGGAAAGTCAACTTCTCCAGCGGATTGACCATTAAGTCCCCGTCGCGTACAGTAGGTTTTGTGGGCAGGGTGGACATTTTTAGTGTCCATTTAGAACGGTTAGCGCGGGGATAGTGCGGATGCAGACGGGGACCTCAACAAAGCTACGACCAATTCTCATTGACCCACGCATGGTCAAGGCGCGCGATACCAACTAAGGTTTTCCAGCGCGCCTGCACCATTCCCTCACCTTGGTGTAGCTTTCCGCGCCTCTAGCGGAAACGTGCGTGAGACGGCTTGGCCGTGCAGGTGAGCATTCTGTCCGGCCGATAGATGCTCCCGGCGCGGCAACGCGCCATTAATTTTGTGTTCCAACGCACTACTGTTCTGGGAACCTGCACGTCTTTTTCCGGAGGTGCCGTGAAACCACTCGTGATCATTCCAACATACAACGAGCGTGCCAACGTTACACATCTGATCGCCAGCGTTCTTGGCGTCGATCCATCAATCGACGTTTTAGTCGTAGACGATAGCTCACCCGACGGTACTGGCGAGCTTGCCGATGATCTCGCCATGGGCAATCGCCGGGTGAAGGTACTCCATCGCCAGGGGAAACTTGGCCTCGGCACCGCTTACATTACCGGGTTCAAGTATGCGCTAGCCCGAGACTACGATCGTGTCGTCGAGATGGATGCGGACTTTTCACATCGTCCTGAAGATCTGCCGCAGTTGTTGGCCACAAGTGAGAATGCCGACGTCGTAATCGGGTCGCGCAGCGTAGCTGGTGGGCGCACCGAAAACTGGTCGTGGCTGCGACGTTCCATTAGCAAAGGGGGCAGCCTCTACGCCAGGTATATGTTGCGAC
Organism: Chloroflexota bacterium; assembly: GCA_028287725.1. Classification (GTDB taxonomy): domain Bacteria; phylum Chloroflexota; class UBA5177; order JANWHV01; family JANWHV01; genus JANWHV01. Next base: position 1,562 of record JAQBPC010000078.1, read on the forward strand.
TGCCCATCCTGGACTGCACGAGCGGGTTCAAGTGCTTTCGGCGAGAGGTGCTGCAAGCGTTAGACCTCGACGCTGTGAACTCAAACGGCTTCGGTTTTCAAGTCGAGATGAATCATCTTTGCAACGCGGCAGGTTTTCGATTCGCGGAGGTCCCGATCGTGTTCCCCGATCGCATCGCGGGCGAATCGAAGATGTCTTACAAAATATTCGGAGAGGCAGCTACGTTGGTCTGGCGCTTGCGGTTCAACCGGTCGGCAAAGAGGAGCCGGACCCCAGAGATCGGCGGGCCTCCAGTCCCAACCGGATCGGCAAAACGGCGTCTGCTTGGTGACCGTGAGGTCATCAGTAAATGAGAGTACTCACAAATACTTACGTGCCGGGCACCCGCCGGCTCGTCGCACATGCGCGCACGCATGTGCAGCGTATGGCTCGCTTCGCCATCGTCGGCACGTGCGGCGTAGCCGTCAATACCGTGACGCTTTTCTTGTTAGTGAACATGGGGCATCTCAATAAGCTCATTGCCGCGGCAATGGCAACCGAAGTCACCATTGTCACGAACTTCATCATGAACGATGTCTGGACCTTTAGAGGCGTCCATTCTCGGCTTAGCTGGCCTGAGCGCTTACTCAGGTATAACGCTGTCGCCTTGGGCGGCCTGATAATCACGCTCGCCGTGCTGGCGATGCTCACCTTATGGGTCGGCCTACACTATCTCGTGGCCAATCTCATCGCGATCGCCACGGCGACAATTTGGAACTACGTGGTGAATTTTCGCCTTACATGGCGCGTCCACCTTCACGCGATGAATATAGTCACTACCATGCGGGACCTCTCAGGCACCCAGTCTGCGACCCACTACGGAGACGCGCAACGGGTTAGGGGGGGCGGTTGATGTTTCTTATTGCTTTAGTGATGGCGCTGCTTTCACTCGCGCTCTTCGCATTGACCGCATTCTCCGTGTACCTCATGCTCTATACCTGGGAGCGTCCAGAGCGACTCGCCGCTAGCAAGGGCCCAACCACATACCTCCCTCCGCGCCTCACTTTCAGCGTCCTCGTGCCGGCTCGTCACGAGGAGGCTGTCATCTACAACACGGTTCGGCGCATTATGGCGGCGAACTATCCGCCGCACCTGGTTGAGATCGTTGTCATTAGCCACGAGGATGATGTCTCAACGATAGCGGAGGCGCAGCGCATCGCCAGGGAGTGCGCCGACCGCCGGGTACGCGTAGAGACGTTCACAGGCGGGCCCATCAATAAGCCTCATGGACTAAACGTTGGACTGCAGCGTACGCAAAACGAAGTTGTGACCATTTTCGACGCAGAAGATGATGTCGACGCGAACATTTTCAACATAGTCAACACGGTAATGCTGGAAGAAGAGACTGGCATTGTGCAAGCCGGTGTCCAGTTGATGAATTTTCGCGACCATTGGTTTGGCCTGCTCAACTGCCTCGAATACTTCTTCTGGTTTAAGAGTCGCCTCCATTTTCATGCGCAGATCGGCATGATTCCGCTTGGGGGTAATACCGTCTTTATTCGGCGTAACTTACTCGAGCGAATAGGCGGTTGGGACGATCATTGCCTGACCGAGGATGCAGAGATTGGTCTGCGCCTCAGCCTGCTTGGCGAGCCAATACGTGTCGTGTATGACGCGCAGCACGTGACTCGAGAAGAAACTCCTCCGACGATCGGTGCGTTCATTCGACAGAGAACGCGCTGGAGCCAGGGCTTCTTACAAGTTCTGCATAAAGGGTCGTGGCAGGCGCTGCCACAATTCCGGCAACGTATGCTCGCCGTCTACACGCTGGCATATCCAATTCTTCAGGCGTTGCTATTCGTGCTCTGGCCGTTAACGATGGTGACCGCATTTTGGCTAACGTTGCCGGTGGTCGTCGTCATGATGTCGTTCCTGCCGCTCTATGCGTTTATCCTGCAGTTCGTCGTGACGGCTGTAGGCGCCTATCGCTTCGCGGGTGAATATCGCCTCCGCATGCCCCTATGGACTCCGGTCGTTATGGCCATAACATTCTTCCCATTCCAGTGGGTGCTCGGCGTGTCCGCCATTCGCGCGGTGATACGTCACCTGGTCGGTACGGGGAACTGGGAAAAGACCGCCCATGTTGGAGCGCATCGCAAACCTGAAATCGTGCCGGCATCCGAGTTTGCGCGACTGCTGGAAATGGCTGGACATCACCTGGGGGCAGAGCGCGGAAGCGTACTGCTGCTTGACCAAGGGGCGACCACGTTTTCCGTGTTAGCGAGTCGCGGCTTACCGCCCGAGATTGTAGCGAGCGCCGCTTTGGATGCGACGACGGGGATCGCGGGCCACGTCGCGCGCACGCAGCGCCCCACGATTATAGATGAACGTTTTCCCAATCCGGACCTGAAAAGCAGGCTCCTCCTGCCGACACTCCGTTCGGCGGTCGTTCTGCCGATTCAGCAACACGGGTCCACGGTCGCCGTGGTCAGCTTGTCCAGCGCGCTTACCACATTGGGTGAAGAGGCGCTCAGTTGGCTTATCGAGCAAGTCGAGGCACTTGGTCCTCACCGGGTGGTGGCTACGCCCGCGCACTGATTCGCTAGTATTCCGGAGTTGATCATGGTCGTCCGTCTCGGATCGTTGAGTAGTGCGGTTGGGCTAAGAACGAGAACCGATGCTCCGTACGCGGAACTCGATCTTGGCCGCATTGTAGGCGTGTTGTGGCAGTTTTTACAACGACATCGCGAGCACTTGTGGATAGCGTCCATCTTACTTGTTGCCGGACTCGCGCACGGCATCAACATGTACAACCTGCCCTACTTCGAAAACGACGAGGGCACATATATGTCACAGGCCTGGTCTGTCCTTGCCCAAGGTCAGCTGGCGCCCTATACCTACTGGTACGATCATGCCCCACTGGGATGGATACAGATAGCAGGCTGGACCTTCATAACCGGCGGCATAACGAGCTTCGGGCCGTCCATCTACTCCGGTCGGGTTCTGATGCTGCTGATGCAAATTGGCTCCACGCTGATGGTTTATGCCATCACCCGACGTGTGTCGGGGAGCATTTTCGCGGCGAGCTTTGCCGCTTTAGCCTTTTGCCTTTCGGCCTGGGGCACCTATTACCATCGGCGCATCCTGCTCGACAACATCGCAACCTTTTGGATGCTGCTGAGCATCGTGCTGCTACTCTCGCCTCGCCTGACGCTACGAAAGGTTTGGCTCAGCGCTACCGCACTCGCAGTGTCAGTTCTATCGAAAGAGCTCACGATCTTCCTGGTACCTGTTTTGGCGTACCTGGTGTTTAATCGCTCCCATCCAGGTCAGCGCGCATTCGCGGTGGCCACCTGGAGTGCGATTGTCGTCAACATCATCTCACTGTACGCCCTTATGGCCATTCTTAAGGGCGAGCTGCTTCCTGCTGGGACTCTATGGTTTGAGAACAGCCATCCGCACACAAGCTTGCTTGGCGCGTTGCAGTACCAGGGCGCTCGTGGCAAGGATGGCGGCATCCTCAACGGGAAGAGCGCCTTCTGGGAATTCATGTACCACTGGGTACGCAGCGACCCGCTGCTGGTAGTTGGGGGCCTGGTCGCATCGGCCCTGTCGATACTGAGATGGCGCTGGAACCGTTTGGTGGCGATCATGGGACTCGTCACCGTGTCACTCGTGGCGTTCCTGGGCCGTAGTGGGGAAGTACTCGGCTTTTACCTCGTACCGTTGCTGCCGATCTTCGCCATCAATATTGGCATAAGCCTAGCCTTTATCGTGGCATGCTTACGGCGGGCCGCGGTATTCATGGCGCCTCGGCGCCGCCTATTTCAAAGTGTTGTCGCGCTGTCGGCGTCAGGCGTACTCGCGCTCCTTGGAGTGCCGGGTGTACTGGCCGGCTACCACAGCACGGAACTGTCCTTTGCCAGCAATCCCTTGCAGTTATGGACCAGCGTCCAAGCCCAAGCTCAAGTACAGGCCATCGACTGGGTCCGCACGCACCTACAGCCGAATAAATGCGTCATTGTCGACGACTTTATGTGGACGGACCTTGTGGACGGGTTCAACAATGCGCCGAAGTTTACCTGCCTCCACTGGTACTGGAAAGTGGATCGTGACAAAGCGATAGAGGGACCCGTGTTTCACGATCGATGGCAAACAGTAGACTACATCGTAGCGACAGAACAGCTGGTTGGTGACACCAAGCTGCAGCGACGCAACTTGACCGTCGTGTACGCGGCGCTCTTGCACAGCGTTGTAATAAAGCACTTTGATACCGGCGGCTGGCCAATCGACATTCTCAAAGTCGATAAAGGCCCGAAACCCATCGCGGCATTCGTAACAGCCGGCACGCCGGCACACGGACGACCGGCTCTATCTCCGGCTACACAGAACTCCGTGACGAATTGGCATCCCAGCGCGACTGGTCCCAGCTCCACCGGATTTGGGTCGTCAATGCCCCAAGCGCTGGCACTCGCGCGATCCCAATTGGCAATTGCCGATCAGCAAACAGCGGGTAGCGCGGGTTACAAACCGGCCGACGCCGCAGTGCCGCCCAAAGCTGAAATCAAGCCTGCTGATTCGGCCATGCCTCCCAGAGTCGGTCTTCACTCCAGCCAAAGTTCCAAGCACAGCAAATAACGTGACGCAACCGTCATCGGACGACGGAAGACAAGCGCAACATGCAATGGCGTACGACACGGAAACCTGACTTGGAAGGACTAGCCGGGGATATAGCAATTTGAGTTTCAAGCTAACAAACGCGGAAGGTTGAGGCGTTATATATGCGGGCACGCAGAATTCGAGTGGCCTTTGGTGTGCCGTTCCTGATGCTGACCGTTTGTTGCTCGTCGTTCTTAGCGTCCGCGGCCGACTGGCCATCATATCTGCATGACGGCACGCATCAGGCCGCGACCGCCAGTGAGACCACCTTGTCCCCTGCAAATGCCGGCCAGCTTCAGAAATTGTGGTCATTTCAGACCGGAGATCCTGTCGCGTCGTCTACGACTGTTGTAGCCGGAACTGTATACGTTGGCTCGTGGGATGGCTACGAGTATGCGCTCGACGAAGCGTCTGGCGCGCTGAAATGGAAGACCTACTTGGGCATAACCAACGCCCCGTCCTGCGCTCCGCCGATGCTCGGCGTTACCTCCACTGCCACTGTACAGAACGGTGTCGTCTACGTGGGCGGCGGTGACAACTTCTGGTATGCGCTGGATGCCGCAACGGGAGCAGTGCGGTGGCGAGTATTTACCGGCGACGCCACGGCAGCGGGCGGCCACTACAACTGGGCCAGCCCAATTATTGCAAATGGCTATGCATATATTGGTGTGGCGAGCGTGGGAGACTGCCCTTTGGTGCAGGGCCAGCTCCTGCAAGTGAGCCTTGCCTCGCACCAGGTTATACACACCTTTAACGCGGTGCCGGATGGCCAGGGTGGTGGGGGCGTTTGGACTTCGCCGGCGCGCGACCCCGACACGGGTACACTCTACATAACTACAGGCACGAAAAGCGATGCGTCACAGCAATATGCGCAGGCGATGGTCGCGCTCAAAGGGTCCGACCTCTCGGTACTCGGCTCTTGGACTATCCCGGCATCGCAGACCGTCTATGACTCAGACTGGGGTACTTCTCCAGTCCTATTTGCGGACGGTAGCGGCAAGAAGCTGGTGGCGGCGACGAACAAAAACGGTATTCTTTATGCCTTTGATCGATCGAATGTGTCGGCAGGGCCGATATGGCAGCGCCAGATCTCTCGTGGCGGCGGCTACCCGGTGGCAGGTGATGGGAGCGTCTCGTCGGGCGCATTCTCAAATGGGATGCTGTACTACGCGGGCGGAAATACCAACATCAATGGGGCGAACTTTCAGGGAGGCGTACGTGCTCTTGATCCGGCCAACGGTAATTCAAAATGGGAGCATGGCAGCCCTGGCATCGTTATCGCCGCATTAGCGACTGGCGGTGGCCTCCTTGTTGACGGCGGTGGGAAGACGCTTGAAGTGCTGAACGCCTCGACCGGCGCCTTGCTGTACAGCTACGACACCAAGGGCATTATTTATGGGGCGCCGATCGTGAACGACGGGAGAATATTTGCCGGCTCTACCGATGGTAATGTGTATGCCTTTGGGCTCGGTGCGGCCGTGCCATCTGCTATTGCCACTTCAACCTCTACTCCGGGGATATCGCAACTTACAGATCCGCTGCACGCCTACTACAATAACGCCGCGCGAAGTACGAATAGGAAACCAAGCGCGGCGAACATCGACGCTCTCGGCAACAGCTACTCTAGTGAAGCCCTTGAGAGCGCGGGCATCGTCGCCGGAGGAAAAGTCAAGGTTAATGGCCTTACCTTCCAATGGCCGGGTGCGCAAAACGGCAGCACGGATAACATCGTCGCCGGCGGCCAGACGATTAGCCTTCCGGCCCGTTCCTTCGGTACTACCCTCGCATTTCTCGGCGCCGCTACAGGTGGGCCCTCAATCGGCACCGGCACCGTGGGGTACAGCGACGGAAGCAGCCAAACTTTCCAACTCGGGCTATCGGACTGGAGCTTAGCAGGTGGGCTCGCGTATGGAAACACTCTGGTGGCGGCGACGGAGTACGGCAATTCCGCGGTTGGGCTGACGAATACCCAACACTATGTTTTTGCCACGGCCGTTACGTTGACTTCCGGTAAATCAGTTGCAAAAGTTACGCTTCCCTCGTCGGTGAATCAGGGCGCGCTGCACATTTTTGCCATGGTCGTGGCAAAACCTGCCCAATCCTTTCTCAACAGCGCTGCCATCAGCAGCGACTTCTATCCGCAAGGGGCGAACCTCGACGGCATAGGAACGTCATATTCAGCCCAGGCACTTCAGAGCGTCGGATTGTCGCCCGGCGCAAAGGTGCAGGTGAATAAAGTTACGTTCAATTGGCCCGACACGGCGCAGAATACGAACGATAATATCACTGCAACCGGTCAGGTTATTGCGCTGCCGTCCGCTAGGCGAGGGACCACGCTCGGCTTCCTTGGATCAGCGGTATATGGCCCGTCAATCGGTACTGGATCGATAAAGTATTCCGACGGAAGTGTGCAACATTTCCAGCTCGGGTTCAGCGACTGGGCACTGCAAGGCATTAATCCCAAACCAAACTACGGAAACACCATCGTTGCGATGATGCCCTACAGGAACGTCCGGACCGGACCCCACGTATCTCCGACATACATTTTCTACACCGGAGTGGCATTGCAACAGCGGAAGAAGGTAGCAAGCTTCACACTGCCTTCCTCGACAAATCAGGGGCAACTGCATATTTTTGCCTGGGCGATCAACGCCGCAGGCCCACTTCCGAAGTCGCATGCTAAGAGTAGTGTGACGCCTACCCCCAAACCCCGTCCGCCGCACCGCAGTCCTCCCCCGCCACACTTTCGAATGGCATCGACAGCCGGTGATACCCAATCAATCTGCGCTTCACCGTCAGCAACTCCGGTTTCGACGAAAGCCGGACTCCGGTTTGCACCTGGCCAGACGGGACCCGGTACAGCAAGCTCGCGCGATCAGTGCGGCTAGCCGAAGCAGTATTGAAGCTATGAACGGTTGTTGCGTGGCCTTCGCATTGTCTAACGACGCGCCACGCACGGGAGACCAACAGACGGCAGCCGGTCAGGCGTTAGGGCGACGACGCAAACGTCGCCCTAACGTCATCGGCACGTCTAGCCAGTGGCCCTATGTGGCCAGGGGCGGCATACTTGTTCAGTATGCCGCGGCGGAGTCCAGACAAACGTGATGCTGCCGACGGAAAACGTTATGGCCGGCCCACAAGGCGAGGCTTTAGCTTCCTATATTCAGGCAAAACAGGCTGCATCACCCATCAGGACGTTCCGCAACATGAACCATACTCAGCCTCCACCACGGACGGCTGCCACACAGCCAGAAAGTGCACTGGGCTTTCAGCCGCGTAATCGAGATGCATGGCGGGTGCTTGGCCGGCTGATCACGCTGACGTTGATTCTGCTCCTGCCGCAAATCAATCAGGGTTTGAATGGCTTCTTCCAACGGATAAGTACCTCAGCAAGCGAAAGGGACCGCCGGGCCTCGCAGATCCCTGCGCCGCTGCATGTGGCCGGCAATCAGCTCCTCAATTCAGTGAACCGTCCCGTGCTACTGCGAGGAGCAAATCGGTCAGGCACAGAGTACGCCTGCATCAACGGGCCCAGAGTGAGTGATGGTCCTTCCGACGTGCAGTCGCTGCAGGCTATGCGTGCCTGGGGTCTGAACGCCGTTCGCGTTCCACTCAACGAGGATTGTTGGCTGGGCATCAACGGGGTCGCCATTGGCGGTGCTGTCTATCGCATCGAAGTAAAGCGCTTTGTCCTACGCATTTTGGCGGCCAAAATGTATCCAATCATCGACCTGCATATCAGTGCACCGGGAGGAAGAAAGGCAGTAAGCCAGCAATCGATGCCGGATGAGGATCATGCTCTTGCATTCTGGCGGAGCGTGGGTAGGACATTTGGCCACAATGATGCGGTAATCTTCGACCTGTTCAACGAGCCGTTTCCACTACATAATGCCGGCTCCATCGCTGCTTGGCAATGCTGGCGCAATGGCTGCGTGGAAACCGCCGAGGGCTCCTTGCCGTATCGCGCGGCGGGGATGCAGTCTCTAGTAAATGCGGTGCGCTCGAGCGGCGCCACGAATGTCTTGATGCTCGGTGGCGTGCAGTTCTCGAATAGCTTGAGCAACTGGCTGAGCTTTCTTCCTAAAGACCCGCTTAGTAATCTGGTGGCGTCTCAGCACTTCTATAACTACAGCGGATGCGACGATTTGGCCTGCTGGAACACGACAACCGCGCGCGTCGCGGCTCGACTCCCCGTGATCGCGGGCGAGGTAGGCGACACTGATTGCACCATCAGTAACACGGCGCGAATCCTCCAATTCTTTGAACAGCACCGTATCTCGTACCTCGCGTGGAACTGGGGGACCAACTTTGGCTGTCAGAGCCTTATTCAGGGCTATGACGGTACTCCCACACAGCCGTATGGACAGTGGTTCCACGATTGGGTGCTTCACGCCATCGGAGCCAATATCCGGGCACGCCCTCTTTCTACGTATTTCAATAATGTCGGCGTGGTCGCTGACGGCCGGCAAGTAACATGCGGGTTTGATGACCAGAGCTATTGTTACAGCAATAATGCGCTTGACAGCAGTGGCCTGAGTTTTGGCGCTTCGATACTGTTCAACCATTCGCGCTTTAGCTGGCACACGCAGGCCGGGATGAAAGACAATGTTGTCGCAGCGGGCCAGACAGTGACAATCTCCCCGATTCTACCGGGTGCTACTGTGTTGAATATAATAGGCGCGGCGACCCACGGACCCGCCAGGGGTACGCTCCTTCTCAGATACAGCGATGGCACGACAAAATCTGCACCCGTTGACTTTTCCGACTGGACACTCCTGCGTGATAACGCGCCGGTAGAGCCCGAACCCGGAAATACAATCCTCGCTAAAACGACATTCCGTGACAAAAGCGATGGCACAACACAGCGATTCGCCACCTATATTTATGGCATCAGCATTCCGATAGACAAGACTCGCACGCTCGTGAGCGTTCGGCTACCGATATTACCCCAGGCCATAAATTCACCGCAGTTACACATCTTTGCTCTGCAGACCGCGCGCGCCTGACGCTGCATCTGCGCCCCCGACCATCCTACGCTGCATGCAAAAAGCCGGCGGTCCCGGCGAATGGCACAAGCATTCGTCGGGCCCGCCGGACTGTGTTATCGCATGTGTTGCGGTTAACGAAGTGGGACTATGACAAAGTCACTGCGAAGATGTGTATCGCACCTTGATCGACACTTGCAGGAAGCGTAATCGAGGAGACCGTCTTACCGGCCTGCAGTTGCTCAGTTGCTAGGTACAGGTTTGCGTGCACGCTTTCTGATGAGCCGCCTGACAGGTTGCGGTGGTTCGTCGATGCCGCGATGGTGTTACCAAACGACGGTTGCGTCGTATTACTGTTGAGGGTCCAGTCGCTCAGGCCAAGAGAAGCCTTCTGGACTGTGCCATCGCTATAAGTAATCGTGACCGTGCCGCTCGACGGTCCATGAGTTGCGGAACCGAGAAACGAAAGCTTGGTCGCGCCGTTGGCGCCGGATACCGGTATTACCTGTCCGCCGGCAACGACATTGTCGGGAACGCCCGCGTTGACACCAGACCAATCAAACGGAATCCCGCTAAAGTTTGGCTTGGCGGATGACGAGAGTCCGGCCGTTGCAAGCTCGCTTGCGGAGTAACTGTATCCCAGGTCGTCTAAGCTTGCAGAACTTGCGTTGGCGTCGTCGCTGATACCCTTATTGCTGAAAAGGCTGGTGACCTTCACTACCTGCGGCTGAAATGCCGTTGGAGGGGTCGGAGGCGGGGGCGCACCGCATCCGCTGGTTGGGCTCGGGCTAGCGGCGGCCACCAGCGTGAGTACAGGAGATGGGCTTGCTGTTGCCGCCAACACAGTGTTTACAGCTGACGGGCTTGGAATGGCGGTTGCCGCTACTTGGGTGTTGGTAGCAGACGCGGCTGGTGCGGCCGTGTTTGTTGCGTTTGCCACTGGGGGAGGCGGCGCTGATTGCAGCGCCGCCTTGAATGCCTCTCCATATGGGTGTGAAGGTGTGCCGTCATAACTCTTGAGCAGCGATTCGCCGCCAAAGGACGGGCTCCAGGTCCAACCAAGGTAACTCACCCCGTGCTGGTTGAGCCAGGGTAAGAGCGTATTCATGTACGTAGCCGTGCCGTCCAGTGCACCGACCTCGCCCATGATGACCGGATACTTCGCCGCAAGTGGCGCTATGTCGCTTTGCCAGCAAGACTGCGAAGTGCAGGCACTGATGGGATACGAGTGCTGGCTCACGGCGAGGTTATTGAGCGGATCATTTGGCTTATATTGAGCCCACTGATTAACGGTTCCCGCCCACTGGACACCACCAACCATGATCACGTTAGTGGCGCCAGTCGCTCGCACCGTGTTGACCAGGCTCTGCATTCCCACGGCCTGATATGAGACGTTCTGCTGACTCTTCTCCGTGCAACCATCGCGAAGACATGTCCATGCCCCGGTGTCCGATTGGTTGTTGTTCGGATATGGCTCGTTGTATAGGTCGAACAAGACATTGCCATTGTTCTTGAACGCATTGGCAACGCTCGTCCAGAAGGCTGGGGCATGATCCTGATCGGCCATTGGCTGCTGAGTGGTGGCCTTGGTCCCGCCAGGCGCGTTCCAATGGAGGTCCAAAACAACGGCGATGCCGTTCTGCGTCAGGAGATTTGTATAGTTTGTAATCGCCTGCTGATAGGCGCTACCGGCAACTCCTGCCCCGTTAATGTTCAGCCAGCAGTCCTCATTTAGCGGCACTCGCACCGCATTGATGTTCCACGAGCGCATGGCGTTGACCGACGCCTGATCAGTTGGGCCGTCGAGCGATCCCCAGCCCTGCACGCAAGCGTACTCCGAGCCGGCCTTGTCGACCCCACGCAGCGTGACCTGCTTACCATCGGCGGCGACCAGTTGGTTCCCGACGACGTGCAGCCCGTTGATCCCCTGAGCGCTTGCGGTCTTGAAATGCGAGACCTGCACGACACCGCAGACCAACCCTGAAACGACCATGAGGCTACTCAGTCGCCGTAGAGTATTTTGCATATACCTTCCTTGTACTGCGCTTGGCCACGCTGACCGTACTCACGGCCAACCCCTGGCATTTGATTGACACTGGGCCTACCCTGACTACCCAGCGCTGACGCGCACTTGCTCGCCACATCCACATCAATATGGCTTGTCATAGGGCGCCGGCAACTGCCTTTTCTGGGTGGCCCAAGCAGTTGAACTGATTGGGATGGCCCGAATGTCCTAGCCGTCAGTCGAAGAAAACTGGGCAAAGATAGTACTTTTGGGTCACCAGGCGGGTGGGCGCCGACAAGCGCATCGTGGCCAAACGCGTCGCATTCCTGTGGTTGTGAGAGTTTTCGCGATGAACAGACAGGTAAGTGCGGATGCACGCCATATCGTGTGGGAACATCGCGCGAGCCGTCCAGTTGGTTAATGCGGAATCTTAGCGACAGCCGATACCATAGGAATTACGGACAAATCCGGCTTGGTGCCGCCCCATACGCTTTTACTTCGACATTGACTTGAGGGGGCATATGCATAACTCCGAGGGTGACAGCGAGATTCTCTTAACAGGCTCTCGCGTTTATACGGCGGATCCGATCAACCCCTGGGCGGAAGCGGTGCTTATTCGCGGCAATAGGCTAGCATTCGTGGGGCGTGAAGCGGACGCTCGTGCGTTGGCTGGATCGGCCGCCGAGCACATTCATACGTCCGGCGGACTCGTGTTGCCAGGCTTTAATGAGAGTCATGTGCATATGACGCTCGGGAGCCACGCCCTGGGTATCCTCAACCTTGCCGGCGCGCTTACGTTCGCCGCGATGGAAGATCGATTGCGCGACTACGCCGCAAGGCACCCTGAGAAGCCATGGATCGAGGCATACGGCCTGCCATATGAGCCCTTAAGCGGCCTTTCCGTGCCGCCTTGCAAGGCGCTCGATACGATAATTCCGGACCGTCCAGTTATTCTGAACGCAATCGACTACCATAGCTCCTGGGTCAACAGCGCTGCCCTTCGGCTGGCAGGCATCGAGCGCGGCGCAGAGCTGCCGCTGCCGAATGAAGTTGTCGTCGATGCAGACGGATTCGCGACCGGCATGCTCAAAGAGCGGTTGGCGCACGATTGCGTACTAAGGCACATCGCCGAGCCGACCGAGGCGCAGAAGGATGATGCTCTTCGCCGCGCCATGCAATATCTGAACAGCCTTGGCATCACCTCCGTGCAAAACATGGACGGCGATCTCGAGCGGTTGTTGCAATATGAGCGTCTGCGCGGCCGAGGCGAGCTTAGTGTGCGTGCCAGTCACTATCTGAACATCAGAAGGGCGGCGCATCGCGACCGATTGCCGGAGTTCGCCGAGCTCACGCGGAAATATTCGGATGACTGGAACTTCACAAATGGCATCAAGTTGTTTATCGACGGCGTGGTCGAAGCGAAGACGGCATTGATGCTAGAAGGCTACTCGGACGGGTCAGGGGAGACCGGCGTACCTGATATGGAACTTGAGGCGTACCACGACATTGTTGTCGAGGCCGATCGGCTGAACATAGACGTTGCGACGCATGCTATTGGCGATCGCGGCGTTCGTCTCACGCTCGATGCCTACGAAGATGCCCAGCGGGCACATGGTGGAAGCCGAAATCGACGGCATCGAGTGGAGCACATCGAGGTCGGAAATCCCACGGACATCCCACGATTCGCACGGCTCGGAGTAACCGCTTCGATGCAACCGTATCACGCGGTACCGGGCGTAGACCCCGACGTGGCAACGTGGGCGAAAATGGTAGGGGCGGCGCGCGTTCCCTATGCGTTCCCGTGGCGCCGCCTGCTCGAGGCGGGTGCGGCAATGTCATTTGGCAGCGACTGGCCGGTCGTGACGCCTGATGTGCGTGACGGGCTTCGGGCCGCGGTAGCTCGCGAGTGCGTGGTCAACGCGGATTCAGGCGGCTGGCAGCCACAGCAGTGCGTAAGTCTTGCCCAAGCACTCGATGCCTACACATCCGGAGGCGCATACGCGGAACATCGCGAACAGTCGAAGGGCAAGCTTACAGCCGGCTTTCTGGCGGACGTTACGGTGTTAGGAGGTAACCTCTTCAAGCTGCGCCCTTCAGAATACGTAGCCGTTCCAGTGCAGCTCACGATCCTGGACGGACGCGTCGTTCATCGAGCGGGCTAAGTACGCCAAGGGCGGCAGGCTGTACGTTTGGATGCGCCTGCGCCTGCGCCTGCGCCTGCGCCTGCGCGTGGCGGTGGCCCATCTGAACTGCTATCTGATGCCCACAACGCGCCGGCTTCGGTCGATACAGCTCAAGTACCGGCTGGCTAGCCATGGGTACCGCCAGCCGGTAGCGAACCGTCCAGGGCATTTGCTGGTCCGCGCGGCGCCTTGTTCCACGATTCCGATGGATGCGCAGGCACAAACGCCATTTGGACCTACTGTTATGGACACTGTCTGCGAGGAGGGTGTATTCTAGCGGAAACGGATGCCGGCGTGTTACTCGTCAACTGTATCCGTCCGGTGGAAGGACTGAAAGTGGACGCAGGTGGCCGCGATGCGCTCGATCAACCGGCAATAGCCGGTTTCCAAGACGATGCCAGGTTACATACACAGCAGGCACAGATTGCGTCACTGCAGGCACGGCTCACGGCACTAGAGGCGCGGCAACCAATTCCAGCCGCTCGACGCACCCAAACGCGGCTATGGCGAGGTGGCGTGGTAGCGTCGCTCCTGGTCCTCTTACTTGGAACAAACGCGCTTGCCGCCAACCCTAGCCCAAACTCAGTGCTGCGTGCCTGCTACACCGTCGACAAGCACGGGCTGCCTGGAACCCGCCTACGCCTGATCGACCCCACGAGGCAGCACTGTGGGCACGATGAACTGGCAATCAGCTGGAACCAGCGCGGACTACAGGGTGTCGCGGGAACGGCAGGACCGGCAGGAGCAAAAGGGGCAGCCGGCGTACCCGGCCCGGCCGGGGCGCAGGGACCTGCTGGCGCAACCGGCCCAGTGGGACCGCGTGGACTCCAGGGAGATCCCGGTATACCCGGTGTTGCAGGCCCGCAGGGTCCAGGCGGAGCGCTAGGCCCGATAGGTCTTCAGGGCATCCAAGGTCCCATGGGCGTCCAGGGCCCCAAGGGCGACGCGGGTGCGCGAGGTCTAACAGGCAACACTGGAGCGTTGGGGCCAGTTGGCCCAGCCGGCGCTACCGGGCCGACGGGTGCGACGGGTCCCATGGGCCCAACTGGAGCTGTGGGGCCGACGGGTCCTTCCGGCCCGATAGGTCTCACAGGGCTTCAGGGGCCGACTGGACCAACAGGGCCGACCGGCGCGACCGGCCCGGTCGGAGCGACAGGCCCTGATGGCGCGACGGGACCTCTGGGACCGAGCGGACCGCAAGGGCTGACAGGTGCGTCAGGTCCGATAGGGCCTAGCGGACCAACAGGCCCTACTGGAGCAACGGGTCCGATTGGGCCACAGACCTCTGGAATTACCTGCCACGCGGAGTGCGCCAATATCTTTAACATTAGCGCACCGTTGTCGTTCTTGGTGCAGGCCAACCTGAGTTCTGCCAACCTAAGCGGCATGGATCTTACCGGCTCCAACCTGACCAGCGCCAACCTCAGCGGCGCCAACTTGCAGAGCACCATCCTCATCAGCGCCAACCTAACCGGTGCCGACCTGTCCAATGTAATCGATCTAGCCGCCGTCGATTTTTCCAACGCTAACCTGACCAACGCCAACCTGGCAGGTGCGAAGAACGCACCGACGACGAATTCCGGAACGATCTGGAGTAACACCATCTGTCCCGACACCACGAACAGTGACGCGAACGGTGGAACCTGTGTTGGGCACTTCCAGTAATGGTAGTGGCCGATTACCGCTAGCAAACGAGCTGCCTAAGCGGACGCAATGCCCGGCAATTTCGCGCAACCGAGCCTGAATAGATGTGTTCGGTCGATGCGCGAAGCGTGGGGCTGGAAAGGCTAGCCGTGCGACAGGGTGCAGTTGGCTAGCAAAGAGCTCCTTGGACAATTGGAGTAAGGTGAGCAGGAAATACCCTTCCGATTTCGGAGGGGTATTTTCTCAGGTGAGCCACTCGAGACTCGAACTCGGAACCCATTGGATAGGAGTCCCTATTCGGGCCAAATTGCAGCATGCCTAACAATATCGCTTCAACAGTATTTCGAGATGTCCGCAGGGCGCCGTGTAGCCCTTCGAATCGCATTGTGATGTGCTCTTTGGACCATTAATGGACCACGGCTGACCTCGCCAATCCACGATGATGTATTTAGCTTTGGTCCCCCGGTACTTCTAGATGTTGTTTCTCCTCGTCACCTTCCGGTGCACCTTATTCGCTGTGCTGCCTATTGTGCGCTCTCGGGCACTCCTCGTGCCGCATCCAGAACTGTGGCGTGCAGATCCTGCCAGGTTACTGCAACAGGCGCGTGGCGAAGCACCGTGGCATATCCGATCGATCGCGCGCTGTGGGCTCGCAGCACCGATGCTTGTAGCACCCGGAATTCCCATTGCGACAGGTCCAATGCGTTGTAGCTAAGCGGATCCTTACAGATCTGGACTGCAAAGACAAAGATATTGGCTCTAATTTCCCGTTCGCTCCCCAAAAATTCGGCGCCGTCGTCCGACAATGGCAAACCCGAGAGGCGTCCAAAGCTGATCGCGGATAGCTTGCGCTGACGCCAACTCTGGCAGTAGCCCGACGACTTCACCTCAATAGTGATCCCTTCCGCCGATCGTACGTCATGAGGAGCCCATTCGACGCGAAACGGCGCCGGATCGCGCATGGCCAGCGCGACAAGGTATTCAGCCAAAAGTGGCCGGATCGTGTTCATGCGCAGGTCGCTGAGCGCCCAGCGCCAGAAGTCGATCACATGTTTGCCCGTACCAGGCAAGTCCTCTGCACCATCCAACCTCTGCGCCGGCAGAAAATCTAGCCAAGGCAGAGTGCCAGTTGGCTCCGGCTGCTCGTCTTTAGACATTCACCTACCTCGTTGGTTTTCTCGCTCAAACACACGGGTTAGACGCAGTCGCCACGGACTCGGAAGTGCCCAGATGTGTGGCCGATATTGCCATATCGTACGCAGTCTACCCTCGGCGCAACTCTTCCATCTCAGCTGGGCTTCGCCAAAAGTGCTACCGCCGGTTAAGTTCGGCGCGTAACGTGGAACACCTTGAACGACGGTGGGAAGACCGAATCCCCTGGCGCATCATTTGCTGTAATCTTCTCAAATCACACCTGACACCTACGCACATCTTTTGCCACGCATGGAGGAACATGCTGCTGAGGCAATAGAATTGGCGCTTTCACGAGGCGCATAAATGACGATTGGAGCACTTTGGGACCACCGAGCCAATTTAGGTGCAAAAAAACCCTCCAGAATTGGAGGGTTTTTCTCTGGTGAGCCGCCCGAGACTCGAACTCGGAACCCATTGATTAAGAGTCAATTGCTCTGCCAATTGAGCTAGCGGCCCGTCTCAAAAGGTACATGAGGCAGTGGTAAAGCGTCAAGGCTTCTCACCAGAGAAGGGCTGATTGGTACCTGCCTGTTAGACGTGTGCGCCTAATGCTGCGCGTAACGCCTCGACAACCGCGATATCTTGCGATGGCAGCACTGTGCGCGGGTCGAGCAGAAGCGCTCCGTCCTCGACACGTCCAAGTATTGGGGTGGCGGCGTGTCGAAGCTCGGTCGCGACGTGTGATGCCCAGCCTC
>JAQBPC010000083.1 GCA_028287725.1 Chloroflexota bacterium
TGTGCAGCGAGTCGGAGCTATAGGTCGGCGCCGTGCAGCCCTCGACGTAGTGGACGTAGGCCCCTTCGTCGACGATGATCAGCGTCCGCTCGAACTGCCCCATGTTCTCGGCGTTGATGCGGAAGTACGCCTGCAGAGGCAGGTCCACATGTACGCCCTTGGGGACGTAGATGAAGCTACCGCCGCTCCACACCGCGCTGTTGAGCGCGGCGAACTTGTTGTCGTTCGGTGGAATCACCGTACCGAAATACTGCTTGAACAGCTCCGGCTGCTCCTTCAGGGCCACGCCGGTGTCGAGGAAGATCACGCCCTGCTGCGCGAGATCCTCGCGCAGCTTGTGGTAGATCGTCTCCGACTCGTACTGCGCGCCCACGCCGGCGAGGAACTTCTTCTCCGCCTCAGGGATGCCCAGCTTGTCAAAGGTATTCTTGATCCCCTCAGGCACTTCTTCCCAGGTGTGGCCGGCGCTTTCCGACGGCTTCACGTAGTAGAAGATGTTGCCGAAGTCGATATCGGAGAGGTCGGCGCCCCAGTTGGGCATCGGGCGGCGATTGAAGTACTCGAGGGACTTGAGCCGGAACTTGCGCATCCACTCGGGCTCGTCCTTCATCTCAGAGATCTGCTCGACTACCGAGCGCGTGAGGCCGCGGCCCGACTTATAGATGTAATTCTCGGGGTCGCGGAACCCGAATTGGTAATCGGTGCTGACCGTATCGATCGAGTTCACAGCCATGTTATGCTGCCTCCCCAGTGTCTCCGAATTGTTCCTCTACCCACTCATACCCACGCTTCTCCAGGTCCATGGCCAGCTCCTTGCCACCGGTGGTGACGATCTTGCCGGCCAGCATGACGTGGACGTAGTCAGGCACGATGTAATCGAGCAACCGCTGGTAGTGGGTGATCACCAGGGTGCCAAGGTTGGGGCCGCGCTGCGAGTTCACGCCCTCGGAGACGATGCGAAGCGCATCGATGTCCAGGCCGGAATCGGTCTCGTCGAGCACGGCAAACTTAGGCTGCAAGACAGCCATCTGCAAGATTTCGGCGCGTTTCTTCTCGCCGCCCGAAAAGCCATCGTTGAGGTAACGCTTCAGGAAATCTTCCTGCATCTTGAGCGTCACCAGCTTCTCGGCGAGCATCTTCCGGAACTCGCGCACGGCCATGGGCTTCCCGCCCTGGGGTGTGTGCACGGCGTTGTAGGCCATGCGCAGGAAGTTGAACATCGGCACGCCCGGTACGGCGCTCGGATACTGGAAGGCCAGAAACAGGCCACGCTTCGCGCGCTCGTTGGGACCGAGCTCCAGGATGTTCTCGCCATCAAGCAGCACTTCGCCGCTCGTGACCTCATAGTTAGGATGACCCATCAGGGCACTGGCGAGCGTGCTCTTCCCAGAGCCGTTCTTCCCCATCAATGCGTGGGTTTCGCCCTGACGGATTGTCAGATTGATGCCCTTGAGTATCTCTTTAGCCTCGACGCGTACCCGCAGATCCTTGATGATCAACTCACTCATACCGTCGCTCTTATCCTCTCTTACAATCTACGTACAGTAGTTATCCGACCACCGGGCCCGGTGCTGTGACACGCTCGGATCTCCCAGACCTCGAGCTGGTAACCATGGGCAACGGTGTTAATTCGGGCCGGGACCTCGGCTGCGAGGCCTGCCCAGGTACCAGGTCAGCCAAAGTGGTGGTGTTGAGCGCCTCGGCGACCGCATCGCGTACGCGCCGCCAGAGGACCTTACTGCCGCAGATGCTTTCGCGCCCGCATAGCATCGTCGCGCCGTCAAGCGGGGCGCAGAGCATTGGCGCCATCGTGCCTTCCAGCACGTCGAGCACCTCGCTCATCACAATATCGGTCGGCGGCCTGCTCAATTCGTAGCCGCCGTGCACGCCGTGATGGCTGATCACCAGACCAGCCCGCCGCAACAGCGCCACGATTTGCTCGAGGTACGGCAACGGCATCGCTTCATCGCGTGAAATCTCGGTGAGCGAGAGCGGACCTGAGCCGTAATGAATTGCCAGCTCGGTCATCACACGCACGCCGTACTCGCTGCGTTTAGAGAACTGCATTGCGACCCTCGCTAGAAATCTGACCTCTGCACTCAGATATTCATCGTACCATCGGAGCATCCCGCAGTCAAACTCCGATGCCAATAGTAGGGGTTTAGTGCGGGTACGATGTAACACGCCTGTTTCACGCCTAGGCGCACCCGTGCTGGATGCCCCAGGCAGCATGCGAACCGGCCATGCCGGCGGCACGGATATGGCCCAAGCCAGGCCGCGTGCCGGCGTCCCGCGACCGCTTGAACGAGGGCCAGCATGCCGGGCAGAGGTGCAGCTAGTGTCGTAGGGAAAGAGCAGTGAGGAAGTGGGCCGCGCCAGGATTCACGACAACGGCGATCCGCACGGCCGCCGCTATTGTCCGGAGTCTCATTGCTCTTTCATGCGAAACGTAACAATCTTCTCCACCAGATCATATGGAATAGGTTGATCCAGCGGCAGCCGTATCGTCCCCTTGCCGCCAACGTACGGAGATAATTCCTTTTGAAAAGCCTCCGTGCCCACGGGAATCGGATACAGGGCAATATGGTCTTTCCAGGTAGCAAAATTTACTAAATGCTTGCCGTTTAGATCGAATGTGGGCATTCCATAGCTGATTGTCTCTACAGCTTCAGGCGCTGCATTTTGTATTGTCTGTCTGATTTTTTCAAGAATACTTTGCACATCGCTCGGGAAGGTTTGAATGTACTCATCCATAGTTACAAACTTTCTGTTGGTTTTCATGTGTGTATTTAGTACCTCCACTGTTGCATGACCTCAAGGGATGCTCGCGATCCCCGCCTATACTAGCGCACCCGTGACCATGCAATCCAGACTGTGTGGCCTTGACCCGCGCTTCGTAGCGAATAGGCTTGCTACCATAGATTCGCTGGAGAGGGCTTCAAGTGGACTGGAAAGACATTGCATCCGGAACCTTTCGACGCAAAT
>JAQBPC010000090.1 GCA_028287725.1 Chloroflexota bacterium
CGAGCAACGCGCCGCGTCCGCCGAATTAGGCGTCACCGAGGTGGTATTCCTGCGCTTCCCCGACGGGCGGCTGGAGACTACGCTGCCAGTACGCCGTGCTCTGACCCGGCTGATTCGCCAGGTTCGCCCGGCGACGGTCTTCGCGCACGACCCCACCGCCCACCTGTTCGAGGGCTACATGAACCATCCCGACCATCGTGCCGCGGGCCTCTCTACCCTCGACGCCATCTTCCCGTCCGCCGGTAACCCCCGTGCCTTCCGCGAGCTGCTTGCCGAGGGGCTGACGGCGCACAAGGTTGCATCGGTCTACCTGTTCTACACGGCCAATGCCAACGCCTGGATCGACATCTCGGGCGCTGCCCTGGAGCGCAAGATCGCGGCCCTCACACGGCACGTGAGCCAGGTGGGCCCGGAGTGGGACGGCGCGACCTGGCTGCGTGACGAGGCGGCGCGCGAGGCGAAGTCCGTTGGCGTGGCGGCGGCCGAGGGCTTTCGGCGCATTAACCTGGGAGAGTAACGCCTACTTCTTGGTGCTGAATGGGTCGAGCGCATCGCGTAGTCCGTCGCCGAGGAGATTGACGCTGAGCACGGTGAGCAGAATCATCATGCCGGGATAGATGGTGCCCCAGGGCGCGGTGGCCTGGTTGGGCAGCCCGTCTGCCAGCATGCTGCCCCAGCTCGAGGTGGGCGGCTGCACGCCGAAGCCGAAGAAGCTCAGCACCGACTCCAGGATGATGCTATTTCCCACAAGCAAGGTGGCGTTCACCACGATCGGGGCAATGGCGTTGGGCAACAAGTGCCGGGTGATGATGCCCGCTGATCCCGTGCCCACTGCCCTGGCCGCCTGGACGAACTCGCGCTCCTTGAGCGAGAGGAATTCTCCGCGCAACAGTCGGGCAATATAGGTCCAGCTGACGGCCATGATGATCAGTACGATCATCAGGACATTCTTTCCGCCCGATTGACCGGCGATAAAGGCCGACAGCACGAAGAGCAAGAGGTAGAGGGGAAATGACAGCACCACGTCGGTGAGACGCATGATCAGATTGTCGACCCAGCCGCCAAAGTACCCAGCCACGGCGCCGAGCATCGTCCCGAAGACAATCGCGGTAAGCATCGAGCTAAAGCCGATCAGCAGCGAGATACGGCCGCCGTACAGTACCCGGCTCAGGATGTCGCGCCCGGTGAAGTCGGTACCCATTGGGTGGGCGCTGGTGGGCGCCGAGTTGAATGCTGAGAAGTCGCCGTGATTCGGATCATAGGGCGAAACCCAGGGCGCCAGGATCGCCGAGCCGGTCAGCATGATGAGCAGCACCGCCGCCACAAGCGCGAGTTTGTGCTTCCGGAAGCGGCGCCAGGCCAGGGCAACAAACCCAAGGTGCCGGACGTCGACTGTATCCTGCTCACCGAGCCCCGACGTATCACCGCCGGTCATGCCGGCATGTATGCTATCGGTTGCCATCAAGTCTCCCGGCGCCGCATGTGTCCTGGGCGCCACGTGACGCGCTGCACGTCATGAATACCGGATCCGAGGATCGAGGATCCCGTAGATGATGTCGGCGATGATATTGCACAGCACGATTGTCACGGCGGAGAGCTCCATCATGGCCATCAGCACCGGATAATCGCGGCTCGACAGGGCGTCATAGAAAAGCCTGCCAAGGCCAGGCCAGGCAAAAATTGTCTCGGTGATCACTGCCCCGCCGAAAATCCCGCCGACGTCGAGCGCCACCACGGTGACCAGCGGGATCAGCGCGTTCCTAAAGGCGTGTTTCACAATGATCTTGAGCCGTTGCACTCCCTTGGCGCGCGCCGTGCGCAGATAGTCCTGGTGCAGCACCTCGAGCATGCTGGATCGCAGGTAGCGACTCCAGGAGGCAATGAAGGCGAGCGCGAGCACGATTACCGGCAGCACCAGGTGATGCGCGCTGTCCCAGAATGAGGAGGGACCACCTTCGGTTTGCCGGCCGCTGGTCGGGAACCAGCCGTGCTGGATGGCGAACACCAGGATCAGCATCTCGGCGAACCAGAAGACCGGCATGGAGATGCCGATATACGAGAGCACCGTTAAGACGTAATCGACGATCGAGTATTGTTTGACCGCCGCGATGATTCCCAACGGTATCGCGCAGAGCAGCGCCACCAGGAAGGAGAGGCCCAGCAGCTCGACCGTGGCCGGGAGGCGGTCGCCAATTTCGGTCAGCACGGGCCGGCCATCCTTGAACGTATTGCCAAAATCGAGATGGACGGTGCCCCATAACCATTTCACATACTGGATTGGGGCCGGCTGGTCGAGCCCGAGCGCCACGACCATGTCGTGCCGCGCCTGCTCGGACATGCGGGGGCTGAGGGCCACCTGCGCCGGTCCTCCAGGGATGAGTTGTAGAAGGCCGAACAGCACAATGCTGATCACCAGCAAGAGCGGTATGGCCTGTAACAGTCGTCGCACAATATAGGTTGTCACCGTTACCGTCCTCTAGCGCAATGTCGTGCTGTAATGGTATCGCAGCGGTGCTCCTTCCCCTACCGTCGTCCTGCCGACCAGCCCTCTCACTCACTCCCTCCCCTGGAAACGTCGTGACGCCAGAAGTATTCGCGCCGGATTGACACAGGCAAACTCATAAGGTAGGCTTAAGATATTACCAAGTCAAGCTTATAAGCCAGGTTTACGACATGGACCAGGATGCACATGCCAACGACGTTGCCCGAGCGCTCTACGCGAGCATCAGACTGTTCGTGCGACGGCTTCGTCAGAGACAAGCCGACGGCGACCTCACGATGCCCGAGAGCTCGGCGCTCTCGCACCTGGACCGCGGCGGGCCGATGACACCGACCGCACTCGCCAAGCTCGAGCAGATCACCCCGCAGTCGATGGGCGCGACGCTCGCCAGTCTCGAGGCGCGGGGCCTCGTCGAGCGACGACCCGACCCTGAGGACGGCAGGCGGGTCGTTCTCTCGCTCACCGACACTGGTCTGGAGCTGTTGCGGAACCGCCGCGACGCAAAGACCGGCGAGCTGACGCAGGCGCTCGCGACGCACTTTACGCCCGCGGAGCTCAAACAACTGCTGGAGGCCGCACCGCTGATCGAGCGATTGGCGCAGAGCCTCTGACGGTGCCGGCCGGCAGACGCCGTCCACTCGAGGCCGTGTGGTCCAGCCTGAAACCGGTTGACGAGGCATTGCACCGACGCCCGCTCTATCACGAACTGTACCCAACCACAAAAGGAACGCGATGCCACCGACTATATGCACGAACTCCCGGCTCGCCGGACCGCGGAGGAGGGGCCGATGACCTCGACAGCGGTTCAGCGTGACAGAGGCAAGGCGGGCAATCAGGCTGAAGGTCGAAACCCCTTCTCCTGGCGATTCGTCGCTCCGCTGTTCATGGGGTCCACGCTCAATCCCATCAACAGCTCCGTAATCGCCACCGCCCTGGTGGCCATCGCTGCCGCCGTGCATGTCTCGGTCGGCAAGACCGCTGTGCTGGTCACGGCACTCTACCTGGCAAGCGCGATCGCCCAGCCGACGTGCGGCAAGCTGGCCGAGGTATTCGGACCGCGCCGGGTATTCCTGGCGGGCATCCTTACGGTGCTCGTGGGCGGCCTGGTGGGAGGGTTTGGCCAGAACCTGACGACGCTGATCGTGTCTCGGATCCTGATCGGCATCGGCACCTCGGCCGGCTACCCTTCCGCGATGCTGCTGATCCGCCGGCGCGCCGAAGAGGCCGGACTGGCCGCGCCACCAGGCGGCGTGCTCGGCGGTCTCCAGATCGCCGGTACGGTGACGGCCGCGCTTGGACTGCCGATCGGTGGCGTGCTCGTCGCCGCCTGGGGGTGGCGCACGACGTTCTTCCTCAACGTCCCCTTCGCGCTGCTCGCACTGGCCATGGCCGTGTTCTGGATTCCCCGAGACCGCCATATTGAGGGGCCGAGGAACGTAAGGGATATCGCTGCCCGTATCGACGTGACCGGCATCATCGGCTTTGGTACGGCGATGACCGCCCTCTTGGTGTTCCTCTTTTCGCTGCCCCACCCGAGCTGGCTCGTCCTCGGCCTGGCCGTCGTGCTGGGCGCCGGCCTGGTCGGCTGGGAGCTGCGCACACGCCATCCCTTCGTCGATGTGCGCCTGCTCGCCGCGAACCTGGCGCTCACCCGTACGTATCTGCGCATGGCGTTGATGACGCTCTGCGTCTACACCGTGCTCTACGGCCTCACTCAGTGGCTCGAGGCGGGACGAGGCATCACTTCACGAGAAGCCGGCCTGCTCCTGTTGCCCATGACCGGCCTCTCGGCGCTCGTGGTCGGGCCGATCTCGCGGCGCAACCTGGTGCGCGGCCCGCTGATCGTGGCAGCCGGATCCTCGCTCGTGGCGTCGATCGGGGTCCTCTTGCTCGGCACGAGCACCCCGACCATCTGGATCGTGGCCATCACCTTGATCTTCGGGATCACCCTGGGCACCACCGTCAGCGGGAACCAGACGGCCCTGTACACACA
Source organism: Chloroflexota bacterium (assembly GCA_028287725.1). GTDB lineage: Bacteria > Chloroflexota > UBA5177 > JANWHV01 > JANWHV01 > JANWHV01. Next base: position 4,494 of record JAQBPC010000090.1, read on the forward strand.
GGTCACCGCCAGCCAGCTCGGCACCGCCTCGGGGCTGTTCCGTACCTTCAGCTACCTCGGCTCCATCGCCTCCTCGGCCATGATCAGCATCGTCTTTCACACGAGCGTCACCGATAGCGGCCTGCACGTCATCGCCCTGATCATGATCGGTGTCAGTGCCGTGGCGCTCCTCATCACCCTCGCCGACCGCCAGCTCCGGACCCAGCCCCAGGCCGTGCCGACGCGCAGCGGTGCACCGACCACCGAACACGCAGAAGGAGAGAGCCCATGACCACCCAGCTTCCCACCTTCGACCCGCAGCACACCGCGCTGCTGGTGATGGACTACCAGCCCTTCGTCCTCAGCCACCTCAGCGAGGCCGAGGCCCTGCTCGCGCGCGTGGCCGCGGCCATCGACGTTGGCGGGCTTTACCTCAATCCCCCGGCGCGGGCGGTGGTGTTCAGCTTCGATGAGAAGACCCAATGTCAGGCCCTGGACCGTACCCAGCCGTCGCTGCCGATGAAGAAGGGCCGAGCCGGGGCGATGACCCATGACTACAAACGCAACGGCACCATCGATCTGTTCGCAGCGATGAACATCGCGACCGGGCAGGTCATCACCACCTGAGCCGAACACTGGAACAACAACCCCACACCATTCACCTGGAAAGCCACCGCCGACGACATCATCACCAAAGTCAAACGCGGCCGCGCCACACTCCACCAGATCAAAACGCAGACTGACCACTAGGTGCCGGTGGTGGTGCGGCGCACGGCCTGCGCGCGGGGGTCGTCGATGTCGGGTAGTTGGGCGCCGTAGACTCCGCCGACGACGGAGGCCTCCCGCATGACATCCGCGGGGAACCCGAGCGTGGGACGGCTGAGTGCGTCGAGGCGGTCCAGGTGCTGCTGGCTGAGGTGCACGTCGGTGGCGGCAAGGTTGTCGCGGA
>JAQBPC010000100.1 GCA_028287725.1 Chloroflexota bacterium
AACCAGGCCGTACGGCGGTTCCTCGAGTGCACCAGCGCGGACCCAGTGACGCACGAGGAGATGCTTCAGCAACTGCTAGATACCTCGATCGCGATCTCCCGCTATGGCGACACGCCATGCATTCGCGCTGCGTTGGCCGCGGCTTCGGCCTGTTGCAACGCCAACATTGGTGTGCCGACGGATCGGTTCATTGTCGTGTGCGAGCGGGCGGTATTACAGGACCGAGCGGCGCAATGGACGCTGCCTGTCGGGCAATCGCTCCGAACCTGCAATCGTGACGCTACGCGTGACCCCGCACCTGCTCGCGCGACACGGAAGCGACGCCGTCCTCGTTCCTAGCGGGGGATCATACTGATTCTGCCAAGGCAATCCATTTGGAGATCGGGCTCGTTGCTAGCCCCATGCGCCCAAGTCCTCGAAGCGCGGCGCCATCTCCACGCCGCCGGCGATCGCACCCTTCCGTTGCGGCGCGCCACAACCCCGCGTTACCGCATGGACGGCTGGCCATATATCGGCGTACAGGGTGGCTGGGGGTTGCAGTCTTCTATGAGCTATGGGCGAGCATGCGCCCACTGGGCAAGGAGGCGGTGCCGAGCCATGCCTCCAGTCCTTCCACGGACTGCGGTCGGCTAAGATAATAGCCCTGGACGATGTCGCAGCCAAGGCGACCGAGTAGAGTGTATGTCGCCGCGTCCTCTACCCCCTCGGCCACGACCCGCAATCCCAGCGCATGCCCCATCGCCACCGTCGCCGCCACTATCGCCGCATCCGTCGAATCGGCCGCCATGTCACGCACAAAACTCTTGTCGATCTTGAGTTCGTCCACCGGCAACCTCTTGAGATAGGTCAGGCTTGAATACCCTTTACCGAAGTCGTCTACCGCCAGGCGCAGGCCGAGCGCCGACAAGCGTGCAAGAACGTCTACGGTGCGTTCCGTATCTGCCATCAGCGCGCTCTCCGTCAATTCCAGACGCAGCCATGCAGCGGAGAGCCCGTGAATCCGGAGCAGGTCGGTAACACGTTCGGGAAGCACCGGATCGTGCAGATTCCACATCGACAGGTTGACCGAAACACCAAGGAGGATGCCCTTGCGCTGCCACTCCTTGCACTGGCGGATCGCCTCGGTGAGCACCCAGTCGGTCAGCGCTGCGATCAGGCCGGTCTGCTCGGCCAGTGGGATGAATTGGTCCGGCGGAATCAGACCATGCACTGGATGCGGCCAGCGTACCAGCGCTTCGACCCCACAGACACGACCGCTTGCCAATTCCACCTGCGGTTGGTAGTGCAGCACGAGCGCTCCTCGCTCAATCGCCTCACGCAGTTCGGCGATACGGGCCAGACTTGCCGTGCTGTGCAGATCGTGCGCCAACTCGTAGAAGGCCTGGCCTAGCCGACCGCGTTTGGCCGCGTACATGGCCATGTCCGCCCGCCGCAGGAGGGTCGTCCCAACCGTACCGTGGGCTGGCGCCAGTGCGATACCGACACTCGCCCCCACGCGCAATTGTTGCCCGTCGATGGTGAGCGGTGCGTCAAGCGTGGCTCGGATCGCCGCCGAAACCCGCCCTGCCTCTTCCTTGTCGGCGCCCGGCAAGAGTACAGCGAACTCATCACCGCCCAGGCGCGCCACTGTATCGCCTGGGCGGACTACGCCGAGGAGCCGGTCGGCCGCTTCGCGCAAGAGCACGTCGCCCCGGTGGTGACCGAACGCGTCATTAATCTCCTTAAAGTGGTCGAGATCGAGCAGCAACAAAGCGAGCGGCCGCAGGGGGTCGGCCCCTGGGCCGAAGGCGGAGGCGATACGTTCGTGCAAGAGCGTGCGGTTGGGCAGATTGGTCAGACTATCATGTAGCGCCAGATGCCTCAAACGATCCTCGGCGCGCTTGAGTTCGGTGATGTCGCGCGAGATCCCCACCAGTCCGACCACCTTGTCTCCCCGGCGGAGGGGCACCTTGGACGCGAGAATCCACTGCGCTTTGGGGTTGAAGCTCGATTGGTCCTCCAGGTCGTTGATGATCGGCTCTCCCGTGGCGATGAGGTGGCGCTCTTGTTCGCTGAATTGCCGAGCAAGCTCAGGCGGGAAGTAGTCAGAGTCGGTCTTGCCCAACAGTTCCTCGGTCGTCGCGGCGCCAAGTAAGTGCGCGTGGGCCAGGTTGACACGTAAAAAGCGCAATTGCTCATCCTCAACGTAGATGGCGTCCGGAATCGCATCAATCAGCGTCTGCAGGAGGTCCCGTTCGGCAATCAGGCGCTCCTCCGCCGCTTTCTGCGCCGAAATGTCTTGGGTCTGGGCAATGAAGTAGGCCGGCTGCCCGTCCTCCGCACGTACCAGCGAGACGGAAAGGAGGACCCACACCGTGGCGCCATCCTTGCGGATATAGCGCTCCTCGGTCTGATAGGTCGCGGTCTCGCCAGCCAGCATCGCCCGCGCCTGATCCAGATCGGCGCCCAGATCATCGGGATGGGTGATGTCCCGGAAGGCACGGCCCAGGAGTTCGGCCTCGCTATAGCCGAGCAACGCGCATAGGGCAGGATTGACCCGCAGGTAGCGACCGTCCGGCGCTTGCAGGGCCAGGCCGATCGGGGTGGAGCGCTCCACCTGCTGGTAGCGTTCCTCCGAGGCACGCAGCGCGGCCTCGGCCTTCGTGCGCTCCGTAATATCACTGACCATCCCCAGCACACCGCTGAACCGACCGTCCGGGTCGAAAAGCGGCGAACTCACGATCAGGGCCCGGATTGTCCGGCCGTCTCGATGCCGCAATCTCGCTTCGGTCTGGAGAGGCGTACCATGTCGTTGGGAAGCCAGATCCTCCCGAGCCTGAGCATGGGTGTCGAGCTCAAGGTGCGTCCAAGCCGACTCCCCCACCATCTCCTCTACCGTATGCCCGAGCATATCGGCCATTTTCCGGTTGACATAGGTCGTCGTGCCGGCGGTGTCGAGTTGCCAGATACCCTCCTGAGCCGTCTCCACGATGCGCCGGTAGCGCGCCTCACTCTCCCGCAACCGATCCTCGGTGGTGTGACGCTCGGTCACGTCGAGCAGCAGGCCGATGATGCTTTGCGGGGTTCCGTTCCGATCACGGGTGACGGACGCGGCCAACTGCCCCCACACTATCTGCCCGTCCTTGCGCAGATAGCGCTTGTCCAGGGTATAAGCATCGCGCGTTCCAGCCACCATTTCACCGAACAGTGCCCAGTCCGCTGTTACGTCGTCCGGGTGGGTGACGTCGGCGAACGTCATGCGGCACAATGCGTCTTCGCCGTAGCCAAGGATGCGCTGCAGAGCCGGGTTGACCAGCAGGATCTGCCCGTGAATGTCCAGCAGCGCCATACCAATGGGTGCATGTTCGTACAGACTGCGGAACCGCGCCTCGCTTGCGCGTAGCGCCTCCTCGGCTTGCATACGCTCGGCGCCAATGCGAGGGGTCATTTCTGCAAATCGGCCGGCCTCTAAGCGTGCCGGTGTGCCGGGCGCATTGCGCTTTGTGCGGTCATCACGGCGTGCGCGCTTGTTAGGAGCCAGGAAGGCCACCGCCATTCGGGTTGCTTAGCAAAGATTCGTACAGCCACCGCGATTCAGGAGATCGGCCGGCAAGGCCAGCGCACGAAGGTCATTCCGTGAGCATACTCCTATCGGTGGGTTGGGCCGAGAGACCCGAATGGTTGTGGCGGAATGGAATGGGGTATCCTTCACGCCATTCAAGACGACGTGGAACAACGCGAATACTGCCGTGAGCACATGCTTCCGATCTGGGAGCGCTGGACCGATGGAAACCAGGCCTTACGGCGGTTCCTTGAGTGCGCCCGAGCGGACACAGTGATGCACGAGGAACTACGTCGCAGGCTTCAGTTTCTTTCTCAGATGAGGAGGGCGCCACGAGGTGTCCATCGTGGTGCCATCTCCTGGCCGCTACTATGCGGTATAGTGTCGGAAGAAGCGCGATCCGCGCCTATTTACTCCGGCCGGCTGTGCTGCCACGCCGGCATGGCAAGGCCACACGTACTCGTATCGAGATATAACGTTCCCTATACTCGGAGGGTAGACATGACCACGGCAAATAGCACGGTGCTCGTGGTCGACGACGATCCCGACATTCAGGACGTCGTCGCGCTTGCGCTCGAGGACGAAGGGTACCGGGTAGTCAGAGCGGTAGGCGGCGCCTCAATAGAGACTGCGATAGAGGAGCAGCCGCAATTGGTATTGCTCGACCTGAATATGCCCGGCATGGATGGAACGGCGGTCAGCCAGCGTTTGCGCAGCGAACCGGCGACCAAGCACATCCCAATCGTGATTATGTCGGCGGCGGGAACAAACATTTCACGGCCCGATCTGATCACCGATGATTGGCTCTTCAAGCCATTTGATCTGGCCGACCTCTACGCGGTAGTGGACCGCATGGTCAACCGCCCCGTTTGATGGAAGGGTGTCTCGCCCTCTAGTCCTGAGCGAGCTGCGGACTACTCGCCGGCGTCTCCGCTGGTCATCCGCGCGCGAAGACCCGTGCGTCTCCCCACGCGTTCCCGCTCGACCCTTTCCGCCTCCTGTTGCGCATCGAGGAGTTGATCGGCCTGGAGGTGATCGATGATTTCGGCCACCTGCTCGTCGAGATGATTCGCCTCATCCTGAATTACCTCATAACCGGTGTCTGTTGGCGTGAGGACACCGATATCGGTCAGCAGCAAAGCGTATTTTTCGCATACGGCGTTGTCGAGCGATGAGCGCTGCAGCTCGCGGCGCAGAACATGCGTCGCGGACTGAAAACGATCGAGCTTATACAGCTCTATGGCCCGCCGGCATGTAGTGAATAGTGGATCGGGATCGTTGTGAAGCTCTGTGAGAAGGTACCGCGCCGCCCCAATATCGTAGCCCATGATCAGGTAGAGACGTATACGTTGCTCTACGCTCGCGCCGCGTTCCTCACGTAAAGCGCGTGCCTTCGCCTCAGCCTCTGCCTTACGATTAAAAAGGGTCATCGATATTCCCCGAACCCTGCTTGACACGCCTGCGATCCACGTGCCTCGTACACTGGCAACCAGTATCCAACCTTTTTCGCCCCCGCGCCAGCCCACGGGTGGAGTAGCGCGAGACGCCTTCCCACATGGCGGCAATGCTCGCCCTCCCGCGTGAGGTCGCCCAAGCTGGAAACGGCCAAGAGACGCCGATCGCTCTCTGGTTGACATAACCGATTGGGCAGCATTCAACGCGAATCGGAGCGGGCATGCGCGGCGGCGGGGGAGCCGGCGCGGCGACTCCGTAGCCGCGGTAGGTCACGAGCTACGCACGGCATGCACCACGATAAAGAGCCGGGCGGTTGAGGCAGCGGGCGTACGGAGGGGCACCGGCTTCCCATCATCTGCTAGGATTGGCGTGGGGGTCTCTATGCGTGTACTGGTCACCGGCAACGAGGGTCTGATCGGGCGCTTCGTTACATCGCTCCTCCAGGAGCAGGGCGACGAGGTGGTTGGGTTCGACCGGGTTAACGGTTACGACATCCTCGATCGGCATGCGCTGCGTTCCGCCGCCGAAGGCTGCGAGGCAATCGTGCATCTCGCCGCGGTCGATACGGTCGATGTGATGCCGGATGAGGCGTTCGATGCGCTCACTTCCGCTTCCCGAGGCACGCCTGAAGACATCATGATCACAAATGCCCTCGGCACGCAGCATGTCCTCTCCGCGGCTGCTTACAGCGGCGTACGCCGTCTCGTCTTCATGAGCAGCGTCGACGCGCTCGGCATCTTCCTCGGGGAGCGGACGCCGGACTACCTGCCCATCGATGACGATCACCCGACCTATCCGCGATCGCCCTACGCACTTGCCAAGCGGCTGGCCGAGGAGATGTGCCGCTCCTTCACCGAGGATACCGGCATCCCGACCATTTGCCTGCGGCCTCCCGGCGTCTTTACAGAGGACACCTACGCCTGGATCAAGGGCGCACGGGCCGCGAAGCTGGAGTTCGAGTGGTCCCCGTTCTGGGAGTACGGGGCCTTCCTCGACGCCCGCGACGTGGCGAGCGCCGTCTCCTGTGCCCTTCGCTGCTCCGATCCGGGGCACGTCGTGCTGCTGCTATGCGCGGATGACATCTCATCGGCGCAGCGCACCAGCCGGGAGCTTGCCAGGATGATCCTGCCGGACGTGCCATGGCGCGGCGGCCTCGAGTACGAGCAGGACCCTTTCCGCGCCCTCCTCAACACGCAGCGAGCGCGCCGGATCCTCAACTGGGCTCCCCAGTATCGCTGGCGTCCCACGCCAGGGCCTGAGTAACGTAACGTCAAAGCCTCAACGTGCGGCTGGTAGTTGGTAGTGCGCCGGCCAAAGCTTGTCGCCCGGGCCGGCACGAGCCACGGGAGAGGATCCTCTCCCTGGGCCACTACACCTTCTCTGCCGCCACGAGTTCTTCCAGGCCGGCGTACACCTTGTGCACGGCCTCGAGGACGTAGGTCATGACCGTGGCATCCTGGCCACTCAACGGATAGCGCTCTGACCCAAGCAACAGCGAGCCATGCAGCAGACTGGTTGCCTCTGGGTAGGCATTCGGGTCGTAGGTGATGTCGCGGCTAGCCGGTGGCACAGTCCACGGGAACTGGCCGCCGTAGCCGGTTCGCTGCTGGAATAGTGGATACGCCGGAAGCGGGGTGGTGTGCCACAATACGGCTTCCACACCTTCAGCCCGTAGGGCCCGCAAAAGCATATTGCGCAACCGCTGCGGGTCGATGTCCAGGCCCATTTGCTCCGGATAGAGGCGGACGCGGTACTTCTGGAATGTATGCGTGCGATCGGCCGGCACGTGCGGTGGCTGGATTCCCGGCAGATCCTTGAGTCCTTCCGTAAGGATCGCCGCGTTAGACGCGGCTCGAGCGTTGTTTTCATCCAGGCGGCGAAGCTGGCTGCGCGTAAAGGCGGCAGGCATCTCCTGGGAGCGGTGGTTCCAGCCGATTACGTAGGAGTGATATGGGCGGAACAGCTCGTCGTCCAGGCGATCGCTGCGCTCGCCGAAGATGCGAAACCTGTTGGCGCGCTCCACGAGCGCTTCGTCATTCGTCACAAAGAACCCGCCCTCGCCGCCCGGCAAGGATTTGGTGTAGTTCAGGCTGAACGCCCCCATGGAGGCGAGGGCGCCAACGCGCCGGTTCTTGTAGGTGGCGCCATGCGCCTGGCACGCGTCTTCGATTACGGGAATGCCATGCCGGTCGGCGATAGCCCTGATCTCGTCGAGATCGGCTGGTAGGCCGTGGATATGGACCGGGATGATCGCGCGGGTACGCGGGGTGATCAGCTGTTCTACGTGCTTCGGGTCGAGCGTGAAGGTGCGCGGATCGATGTCGGCGAAAATTGGTATGGCATTCGCATGCAGGATAGCCAGGGCAGAGGCGGAGAATGAGAAGGCGGAGGTTATAATCTCATCGCCCGGCGACACGTCGAGCGCGAGCAACGCCAGCTGAAGCGCCGAAGTACCGCTGTTGGTTGCCAGGCAGTAGCGCGCGCCAATGTAGTCGGCGAACTCCTGCTGCAGCGCGGTGGCTTCGGGCGCATCGGCGCCGCCTATGATGCCACGATCGAGCACTGCCATCACCGCAGCCTTATCTTCGGGCAGGATTCGTGGCCACACCTGCTGTATGCCCGGCGGCACGGTCGGGGTACCGCCCTGGATTGCCAATCGCTCGCTCATGCCTTGCTCCATTCTTTACCGCACTCCCGCAGCACGGGAGTGCAAATCACCGGTGATTGATCGACTGACCCGCCAGTCCGATCATAGCCGCCTCCTGCCAAGCCAACCTTCGACACACGTTGGTCGAGACCGAGTTGCGCTAACACAGCGCGGTGAGCACTTTGTGCAGGGCTCCGGCCGTTTCTTCTACGTCCTGTGCGCTCAGGCGCGGGCTCACGTCGAGATGTACAGCGCGCTGCAGCAGCGAGAGCGTTTGCGGACACATGTTTGCATCGTACTCGATAGGCCGCCTTGCCATGGAGAATGGGTAACCCGCGGCATTCCACGTTCGCTTCGCCAGGATGTCTCTCCAGCATGCATAGATATGCCAGTCGTGTTGGCCCTCAACATAGAGCACGCGCGCGCCCACGCCCTCCGCGACGAGGGCCTGAGCGACCCGTTGGGCCAGTAGCGGGGTCTCGGTGAAGAAGATCATAGCGATCGCCGCATCCCCGTGCGCATCGGGCAGGCGGCGTAGCTCCACACGCTTGGTGGCGGCAACGGCCGCGCGCAATACCGCTTTGTGGGTGCGCATCCGCCCTACCAGCCCATTGAGTCGATCCAGCTGCACGCTGCCGAGCGCCGCGGTAATCTCGGGCATGCGAAAATTCATGCCGGGGAAGGCCTGGAACGTGGCCCGCACGGCCGGGTCGGGGTCTTGCCAGGCCGCGCCGCGCCACTCGGACGCGGAATCGTGGAAGCATTTCGCCCGAAATAGGGTCTCGGCGTTCGAGGTCAGCAGCATACCGCCCTCGCCGGTGGTAATGACCTTGTGCATTTGCAAGCTGAAGCAGCCAACCTCGCCGATTGAGCCCACGGGCCTTCCTTTATATGAGGCGCCGCATGCCTGCGCGGCATCCTCGATGATCACCAGATTGTGCTCGCGGGCGATGGCCTGAAGCTCATCCATCTGGGATGGCACGCCGCGCATGTGCACCGGCATGATGGCGCGGGTATGGGGCGTGATGTTCGCGCGCACGGCCGCGGGATCGAGCGTCAGCGTGTCGTCGACCTCCGTGATGACCGGAATGCCGCCGACGGCCAGCACGGCCGAGGGGCTGGCAACAAAGGTATAGGCGGGCACGATCACCTCATCCCCTGGCCCGATGCCGAGCGCGGCCAGCCCGGTGATCAGGGCGGCCGTTCCCGAGGTCAGGCCAAGCGCATATGGTGTGCCCATGCGTTCGGCGAAGCGCTGTTCAAAAGTATCGACGGCCGAGTAGGTGATGGTGTCGTCGGGGCCGTAGAAGCGGATGAGGCGCTTCGAGTCGAGGACGTCCAGCACGGCCGCGCGCTCGGCGTCGCCAATCTCCATGCCGCCCGGGAACATCGGCGGCTCCGGCCGCGTGCGTGATTTCGGACCGCCATTTACGGCGAGCGGTGCGCCGCCCGTGAGCACATCTGAAGGAGCCACTGTCACCACCTCCGCTGGAGACCAACGTTGTGCAAACGTTGGCACGGATACTAGCACGACATCGCAACTCCTGTCAATAACGGGGGGACGGAGCCGGTCACGCCGTCCTCTCAGTTAAACGCGTTGATGACGCCGGTTTGCCGGTGCCATATCCTATCGTCTGAGGGCCGAACCCACCGGAAAGTACGATAGGCACCCGCGTAGACCGCTGCGGCGGCCTCGTATGTCGCCGCGTTGACAGCGGTGAGGCATGGTGCTAGGATGCTTGCTAACGTTAGCACGAATGTAGCGCGGAGGCGTCCATGCCGATCCGACTTAGCACATTCAAGCGGCGCATGTCCGAGCAGCGTGGCCTGCCTGGCTGGGATCATGGCGCCGGACGCCAGCCGATCTGCCGGAGTGTTGCCCAGGCGATCGAGTTCCTCGAGCCTCAGCTCCCTGCCATGACCGTGCCGGCAGTTGGGCACGGTCCGGCAGCAACTGCATGATCTCTTCACACAAAGCGGCCGAACAGCATAAGGCCGGTGTGAACCATTCGAGAGGATCCGCGCCTTCACGAGCAGGTAATGCGCAAGCCAGGCGTACGGCCCTCTGGCGGCGCCTCCCCTGGGCCAGCCTGCTCTTGCTGCTTCCCGCAACTGCCCTGTTGCTCATTTTCCTGTTTGGTCCAATCGTTCAGGCTATCCGTGTTGCCACAACCAACGAAGCGCTCACGGGCCCGCAGGCCATCAATTACGGTTTCGTTGGCCTGGCCAATTTCTCGCAGTTATTGACGGACCCTGACTTCCATAATGCTCTCGGCGTCAGCGCCAAGTACGTCATAAGCAGCGTGATCGGCGTTACCGCGCTGGGGCTTCTGCTGGCTTATTTGATGCGGCGTGGCGTGCATCCGCTGCTTGTGAAACTGGTGTCGGCAATCATAATTATCGCGTGGGTCATACCGGAGATCGTCGCGGGTTTCATCTGGCTGGCCTTTGGCGGGAGCAATGGCACGCTGGCGATGATCCTCTCCCCGGTATCGGCCGGCGAAAGTGACTGGCTGATTCGTGCGCCGCTCGTGCTGGTCACCGTGGCCACGATCTGGGCGACCACGGCCTTCTCGATGCTCGTATTTACCGCGGGCTTGCATGGTCTGCCCGAGGAGGTGCTGGAGGCTGCCACCGTGGATGGCGCGAATCTCTGGCAGCGGATCGTGCGTATCGAGCTCCCCATGCTCAAGAGCACGATTGCCACGAACCTGATTCTGGTGACCCTTACCGTGCTGACCGACTTCACGCTGATCTACACGCTGACCGCCGGCGGGCCGGGAACGGCCACGACCACGCTCCCTCTGTATGTCTTCCAGGAGGCCATCTCGTTCACCGTTCTGGGTTATGGGACGGCCGCGGCCGTGGTGCTCGTTGCCGTCGCCGCATTCGTGTCGATGCTCTATGTGCTTCTGCTCAAAATCGAGGTGTGATGATGCTCGCCGCCAATGATTCAGCAGCCACGGCCCGCGCAGCACGCAAGCGCGTTTCGCCGGGCGGCGCCATTCAGCATATCGCTCTCGCCGCGATTACCCTCATATTTCTCGTGCCGATGCTCTGGGTCCTCAGCGCGTCAATCGATGCCCGCGCCTCATTTGCCATCCAATGGCCGCACCTGACCGCCGGCAACTTCCAGGGTCTCTTCACGGGTAATGTGTTGCTGCATCCGCTCTGGAACAGCCTCGTGCTCTCCGTGGGGACCACCGCGCTTGCCACGGTCGCGGGGTCGGCGGCTGCCTATGTGCTGTCTCGTCACCGATCCTGGTATACGCGCGGCTATCTATTCATCATTCTGTTTGCGACCGGCTTACCGGTGCAACTGCTCATGATTCCCGCCTACACGCTGTTCATCCAGCTCAACGTGCTCGACTCGGTTCCCGCGACGATCCTCTTTCTCAGTGCCACCTCGCTGCCATTCGCGATCTGGCTACTCAAGAACTTCATCGATAACATCCCGCTCGAGCTGGATGAGGCCGCACAGGTTGACGGCGCCGGGGCGATGACGCGCCTGCGCGTGATCATCCTGCCGCTGGCGGCGCCCGGCATCGCCGTCGCCGCGATGTTCACGTTTTTGAATGCCTGGGGCCAATTCGTCATCCCCTACATTCTGTTGCAGTCGCCAGACAAGCTTCCGGCCGCGGTAAGCATCTACCAATACATGGCCGCGCAGGGCAGGGTGCAGTATGGGCCGCTCGCCGCCTTCACCCTGGTGTTTTCGCTTCCCGTCCTGCTGCTCTACGCCGGCCTCTCACGGTTCCTTACAGGAGCGTTTAACTTCGGCAGCGGCGTGAAAGGTTAAGAGCACGATGCAGTAAAGGAGAGGAATGTCACGGCGAGGACCCATTTCAATCCGCTGGTAAACCTGCTACCCAACGACCCTGGGAAAGAGGAGAGAGATGCACCAACAAGCGCTCAACCAAGCGGTACCCATTCTGCCTCGACGACATCACCGAACACGACTCGCGGGATCGCTGGCGCTCGGCGCCATGCTCGGCGTTGCCACGTTCGGCCCCTTACACTCCCCTGCCGCCACCGTACGAGCCGCCAGTGGCACGAACACCTGCTCCGGCAGCAGTACGGCAGCAGCAGGCACCACGGTCTCAATTGCCTACAGCTCGGAGCAGGAGTTTAATTCCAACGCGCAGGCGGCACAGTGGTTTGCCATGCTGAAGAAGCAGTTCGAGGCAGCCCATCCTGGCGTCACCGTGAAGCTCATCCCGATCGGCGGCAGTCTGAACGACTTCGTCACCAAGACCAACCTGATGCTCCGCTCTCCGTCGACCACGCCGGACGTGATCCACGAGTGGACGCAGTTCAGCACGGGCCAGGTTGCCGCGAACCAGCTGGCGCCCATTGACGATTGCGTTGCCGCCTGGAAAGACTGGTCCTTGTTCCCGTCGGTGGTCAGGTACAGCGGCACGCCGGGGCCGCACATCTGGCAGATGAACTCGGGCATGAATAATTACGGTCTGTACTACAACACCAATTACTTTGCCAAGGCCGGCTTACCCGCCACCTGGACCCCGCACAACTGGAACGACATCCTGCAGGCCGCTCGGGCCATCAAGAGCAAAGTGCCGAACGTAACACCGCTCTGGCTCTACGCCGGAAACCAAATCTGGGACCAGACCACGCGCGAGAATTTCCTGGACCTGCTTGCGGGTACGCGTAGCCCTGTCACGGTCGGAACGAAGTGGGTCGTCAAGAGCCAGGGCCTGCTTGACGTTTTCAACCTGTACCACACCGTATTCAGCGAGGGCCTGGGCCCCAAGCAATCGCTGCTCGCCAACCCGCAGGCAGACGGCCTGCTGACCGGAACCTATCTGCCAAAGCAGCAGGTGGCAATCGCGCTGGTCGGCAGCTGGGCCGGCAGCTGGTGGATAAAGGGCGGGCCGGCGCCATGGCCCGGCGCAATCCACGCCTATAAGGCGACGGCGCTGCCCACCGAGTTCGGCCAGGGACTTGGCTACGTCAGCCAGCTGCAGGGATCGAACTTCGTGCTCACGAGCGCTTCGACCCACAAGAAGCTGGCATTTGAGCTGATGGCCATGGCCGAGAGCCACCAGTTCAACCTGCTGCACGCAAACTGGGCGGGCGAGGTGCCGCCCCGCACCGATGTCGCGAACGACGCCAAGTGGCTGGCCTCGACGCCCTATTACAACCAGCAGGCCGCAAGCTGGATAAAGTACGGGACGTTCACGCCATCGTTTAACTACACGACGGTTGCGACGGCGGTTGGACAGTCCACCGGCGAGATCCTGGCGTCGAACACCAGTGGCCAGCAGGCACTGGCCGACTTCACACGTCGCGTCACGCAGGTGCTGGGGCCGGCGAACGTAACCTCCGCTCCATGAGCGGCTGCTCGGGCTGACGAAGGGGCATGGCCACGAGCTGTTGCGGTGGTAGCCCCGCCCCTTCCAGCCCTGCCGAAGCGCGGCCGGCCGCCCGTCGGCAGGGCTGGACGGGGCGGGGCTACCACCGCAACAGCTCGTGGTCCAGCCCCTTCGTCACCCCGAGCAGCCGCTCACGGCGCGGGGGTTACGT
>JAQBPC010000124.1 GCA_028287725.1 Chloroflexota bacterium
TACACTGTTTTCCCACGTTGGGGTTGAGCCGAGGGCTCAGTATGCAACCGCCTGGTGTGAAGGTGGGTATACGACAAACATTCCGGTCAGGGAGCTGCTCCAAGGTCAAGCGTTCATAGCCTACAGGTATGACGACCAGCCGCTAGCCCCTGAGCATGGCGGGCCGGCGCGCCTCGTTGTTCCACATCTCTACTTTTGGAAGAGCGCGAAATGGGTGCGCGGTATCCGGCTGGAATCGGAGGACAGTCCTGGCTTTTGGGAGTCGCTCGGCTATCACGATCATGGGGATCCCTGGAAAGAGGAGCGCTATAGCGGCACGTAAGGTTTAAATGGGCTGAGTTCGGTAGAGGTAGAACCCCAGGTGAATACAGCTCGCCGCGTCATGCAGGTGGAACAAACGCTTGAGTGGCAAATAGCCACGGTCGCGGCTATTAAGCGGGAAACGCCAACCGTGAAGTCGCTGACGCTCGCGCTGCCGGCCCGGCGGCGGAATCGCGCGGGGCAGCATTATGATATCCGGCTCACCGCTGAGGACGGCTATCAGGCGCAACGCAGCTACTCTATCGCCTCCGCACCGGAGCAAGCTGAGTCGATCGAGCTCACCGTCGAGCGACTCGCCGATGGCGAGGTCTCAACGTATCTCCACGATGTCTTGGTCGTTGGGGACCAGCTAGAGGTGCGCGGGCCGATCGGCGGATATTTCGTCTGGGAGGCCCAAATGGGAGGGCCACTCTTCCTCGTCGGTGGCGGTTCCGGCGTCGTGCCGCTGATGGCGATGTTGCGGCATCGTGCGGCGGTCGGCGCGCATATCCCTGCCAGGCTGCTGTACAGCGCGCGCAGTCCCCAGGAGGTAATCTATGGCGCGGAATTGGAGGCGTTGCAAGCCGCGCGCACCGGGTTGGACGTAGTCTACACGTTTACCCGTACGCGGCCGCAGGATTGGACCGGCTATGCGCGAAGGATCGATAGACAGATGCTTGAAGAGGTCCTCACGCCTTTTGGATTGGCAGCGCGGTCGTTCATCTGCGGGCCAACCCTGCTGGTGGAGTCCGTGGCGGATAGCATGGTGCAGCTTGGAGTAGCGGCAGATCGTATACGCACCGAGCGGTTCGGGCCAACCGGCGGCGCCGGATGAGGAGGATGAAGATGATTGGCGAGGGGCAGGCGGACGTGAGCCGGACCCTTGTGCTCGACGGTAACGCTGTTGGGGGCCTGCTTCAAGACATCTTTGAGGCGGACATGACGGCTAGCCCGACCATGTGTGCGCATTGTGGTCGTGAGGGCCACATTGGGAATCTGCTTGCCTTCACGCACGCACCCGGCGTCGTGTTGCGCTGCCCAGGCTGCGAGCAGGTTGTCTTGCGCATCGTGGTCACGCCCGACGCAACCTATCTGGATGCACGAGGCGCGGTGTTTCTGCGGCTGAAGCGCTAGGCGCATGCAAACTGATGGAAGGGCCGAAGCTGCGCGGCGCACGCCTCCAACACGCTTGTTCGTACTGAGCCCGCTCTACGCGACTGACTCGCCCGACAGGACATCCTCCAACTCTGTAAGACGCTTGTAAGAATGCTGTAACTCGCGCTTAAGCTTTCTACGCCAAGATTTGAGACGAAGGCGAGCAAGGTTGCGCTTCATTGCGGCAACCCGTCGAGTCGTCTCGGAAGGAGGTGTCGTTTTGTAAGCTGCCTCACGTTGCGTCAGTGTATGACCTCAACCGTTGAGTATGAGAGGCTATTGAAAAATGCGCATATTGGCACGTTCCGCCACGGTCCTCGGCCTTCTTGCTCTAGCTGCAACCGGATGGGCAGGCGGCCAGCATCACGTATCCGCGGGATCTGACGTGGTTGGCTATGTCTATGTGAACGACAACACGGCAGGGACGAATACCGTGGCCGGGTTTGGCCGGCATGTTGATGGCACACTGACTTCCCTATCCGGCTCGCCATTCAGCGTTGGCGGCGCTGGAACCGGATCGGCTATCGGTTCGCAAGGTGCTTTGCAGCTGTCGAGCGACGGACGCTACCTCCTGGCGGTTGATGCGGGCAGCGATCAAATATCAGTCCTACGCATCCGCCACGATGGCTCGCTTCGGCTGGTCGAGGACAGCCCGGTCTCCTCGCAGGGCAAGGAGCCCGTTAGCATCGCCGTGAATGAGGCCCTGGTCTACGTGGCCAATACCGGCGCGGGTGGCGCCAATTATACTGGCTTCGTGCTGAGCCACGGCGGCCACCTCAGGCCGCTTGCCGGCTCATCGGTCTCGCTCCCCGATGGTTCGGGACTCGGCGACGTGTTGTTCAACGCCGATGGCACGCGACTCGTGGGGGTTAGGGTCACGACCTCAAAGATCGACAGCTTTGTGGTCGGTAGCGATGGGCGCCTCACCCCCGCGCCCGGCTCGCCGTTTTCGGCGCAGGCCGCCGGGCCTTTTGGCAGCGAATTCCGTCCCACCAATCCGACGCAGCTATTTGTCTCCAATGCGCACGCCGGGCCCGGAAACGGCTCCGTCTCCGCCTTTAACGACGCAGCGGACGGCTCGCTGTCTTCAATTGGAGCGTCGCCATTCGCGGATAATCAGACAGCGCCTTGTTGGGTGACAATTTCCGCCGATGGCTCGTATCTCTTCACCTCAAATACGGCGAGCGACAGTGTCTCGCGTTATGCGATCGCTACGGACGGATCGCTCTCGCTCCTGGGAAGTACCATGCTCACCGGCGGGTCAGGGCTCAAGCCGGTTGATCTGCGCCTCAATCCAAGTGGCAGCAACCTCTATGTCGTCGATTCCAGCAACGCGAGGGTGAGCGCCTTCTCGGTCTCAGGCGGGAATCTCAACGAGCTTTCCGGATCGCCCTTTGCGCTACCGACCGGGGCGGCGCCCTTTGGTCTGGTGGTCACGGATCAGGGCGACGAGTCAGACTGACCCACCCCAAGCATTCTCGACACTGTTCCGACCGGGCCTCCTTTGCGTCTTGGGTATTGAATCACTCGAGGCGCAGAGGAGGCCCCTCTTCCAGGCTTAGCCAAGCTCTGCTCCCCTTTTTGGCCTTTCCCTCATTGCTAAGGCTCGCTCAGACATCCGCAACTGCCGGGTGGCGCGTACACATCTGTGTATGTGCTTGTCGGCAGGACTTGAAAAGGAGCAGCAGCATTATGACGCGAATCCTGGTGGTCGAAGATGAGCCGACGGTCAGTGACGTGGTGGCGCGGTATCTTCGCCGCGAAGGCTACCAGGTCGACCTAGCCGGCGATGGGGAAGAGGGCTTGCGCATGGCTCTCCAGTACCAGCCCGATCTGGTGGTGCTCGATATCATGTTGCCGGGTCTGGATGGGCTTGAGGTATGCCGCCAGCTGCGGGCCACGTGCCAAACGCCCGTGATCATGCTGACTGCCAAGGTCGATGATGGCGATGCCATCCTTGGCCTGGGACTTGGGGCTGACGACTATATGCGTAAGCCATTTAGCCCGCCAGAGCTCATCGCCCGCGTCAAGGCCGTGCTGCGGCGGGGCCAGCCGATTGGCGGCACGGCGACCCTGAACTTTGGGGAATTGCGCATTGATGCCTCAGGGCGTGCTGTGTTGCGCGGCGACGACCGGCTTGACTTGACCGCCAAGGAATTCGATTTGCTCTGGCATATGTCCAGCCACCCGGGGCAGGTCTTCTCGCGCGAACAGCTGCTTGCGGGCGTATGGGGTTATGACTATCTTGGCGATACCAGCACCGTGACCGTACACGTGCGCCGGCTTCGCGAGAAGCTTGAGCGGGACCCGAGCACACCTGCCTGGCTTAAGACCGTGTGGGGCGTGGGGTACAAGTTTGAAGCGCGGTGAGCTGTTTTGTGGCTGCTCGTGTTGAGGCCTGAAGCATGATGACGCCGGCGATGGGGCGGGCGGAGCGCCCGGCTGAGCTTCGGGCGTTAGGTCCGTTGGCAGCCGGTAGCCTTGTCGCCGCCATCGCGGTAGCGCTCGCAATAGTCGTGGCGCGATTCTGGTTGGGGCTGCCGGCCGAGCACGTTAAGAACCTGGCGCGCTTTCTCTTGATATCCGGCGGGGTTTCGCTCCTCGTCACGCTGGGCGCCGCCTGGCTGATGCTGCACCGCACCCGTGGCAGGTTGGCGCTCAAGCTTGGTGTTGTATGCTCAATCGGACCCATCGTGGCCGCGATTAACACCTACTACACCGCGGATACGATGCTCATCAGGCAGAACGACTTCGGCCTGCTCATCTTGCTCCTTGCTTTTTCTGGTACCGTCGGCATCGCCTTCGCCCTGGCGCTCGCTCGCACGCTCACGGCGCGAATAGGCCGCCTGGCACATGCGGCGCAGCGGCTCGGTAGCGATCCGGCCGCGGTTCGGGTCCCAGAGGGCGCTGACGAAATCGGGCAGCTGGGACGCACATTCAACCAGCTGGCAGTGCGGCTACAGGAGAGCGATGCACGCCGAAATGAGCTGGAGGAGGCGCGCCGCATGCTTCTGGCTGCCATCTCGCATGACCTGCGGACCCCACTCACCTCGCTGCGCGCGGTGGTGGAGGCACTGAGCGACGGCATCGTGCAGGATCAGCAAACGGCGAGTCGCTACCTTGTAAGCGCCCGCCAGCAGGTGCGTCAGATGGAAACGCTGATAGAGGACCTGTTCGAGCTGGCACGGCTGGACGCGGGAGCGCTCGAGCTCCACCGAAGCGCGACGACGGTTGCCACGCTGGTCGATGAGGCTGTCGAGAGTCTGCGGGTACAGGCTGAACATGCCGGTATCCAGTTAGTGGTACACCTGGCCCAGGACCTCCCCTCAATCTCCGTCGACGGCCAGCGCATCGGGCGCGTGCTCCTCAATATAGTGGGCAATGCTATCCGCTTCACGCCCAGCGGCGGGCAGATTTCAGTGCTTGCCGTTTCCGAGCGCGGCGCGGTACGCATCAGCGTCCGTGATACCGGCGCCGGTATCGACGACGACGACCTGCCGCACGTTTTTGAGAGCTTCTATCGCGGAGAAAAGTCGCGTTCCCGTCGGCACGGCGGGGCAGGTCTCGGACTTGCCATCGCGCGCGGACTTGTCGAAGCGCACGGCGGACGCATCTGGGCGGACAGCGAGTCTGGCAGCGGTACGTCGATTAGCTTCACCCTACCATTGTCTGAAACGGTCATGGCAACTGCGCAAAGCACCATCTGAGTGTTTAGCAAATCGTAAGATTTTCGAAATTATCCTGTGATAACTGCTCTCTAGACTGAAGATCAGTGGC
>JAQBPC010000138.1 GCA_028287725.1 Chloroflexota bacterium
CAGTGGTGCAACAGGGCTTCGATGCGAGGTCCTTCGGTGAGGCAGCGCACGGCATTCACCAACACCGTTGCGGGCTGCTAACCCCGCCAGGCGATAGGCTACACATTCCAGGCGTAGTTTTGGCGAATTTGTCCTCCCCAAGCAAATCGCCCGTGGCGACTCGTCGCTGAGGATGACGCGGGATCTCATGATCTTCAACCCTACGGATCGTCCACGAGTAGGAGCGTTGGGGGCTGGTTGTCCTTCGCAAGCATCAAGCAGCAGCCACCGGCCTCGTCTGTGCGGGCCACCTACTATATTGCGGGCAGGCTCATGCGCCCTGGTGCGGCAATACTCGAAGCACTTTGACAGAGCAGTTCCAGGACACCAGTGAATAACGCGAGAAAGCTCGGCATCTGCTAGCCTATGCACTCCCTTGCTCTGCGGCCCGCACACGAGGTCTGTTTGCGAATGAGCTTCGTAGAAACGAGCCTTCCTGTCTACGAACGCTTTCCGCGCTGGCGCTCAGTCACCTTGGTCGCCGCCGCTTGTAGAGACGCATGGCCCACAGGTAGGAGGTCGCGGCGATGCCGATGCTCCACGCGATGGCGGCGATGGCGTTGGTGCCGATAGGGGTTCCTGTTAGGAGGCTCCGCAGGGTTTCGGTGACCGAGGTGAAGGGCTGGTACGTGGCGAACTGACGAAGGCCGACCGGCATGGTGGCGGTAGGCACGAAGCCGCTACCCAGGAACGGTAGGAGGGTGAGGAACATCGGCGTGTTGCTGGCCGTCTCGACGCTCTTTGCGGCTAACCCGAGCGCGGTGGCGAGCCAGATGAGGGCGAAGGCAAACAGCGCCAGCAGGCCGATGGCTCCCAGCCAGCCGCCCAGGTCGGCGCTGGGTCGGAAGCCGAGCGCGAGGGCGACGCTGAGGACAACGGCGATGCTGACGAGAGTCTGGATCAGGCTGGCCAGTACATGGCCGGTGAGCACGGCAGCGCGAGCGATCGCCATCGTTCGGAGCCGGTCGATGATGCCGCCGGTCATGTCCATGGCGACCACAATTGCGGTGCCCTGAACGGCAGCGGCAACGGTCATGAGCAGAATGCCGGGAGTGATGTAGTTCAGGTAGCCCGCGCGGCCGGCGTGCCCTCCGCTGAGCCCGCTGCTGAGGCCGTGGCTGAGTTGGCCGCCGAAGACGTAGACGAACAACAGCAAGAACACGATCGGCATCCCGACCAGCAGCAGCGTCAACGAGGGGTACCGCAGCAGACGGCGCAGGTTGCGCCGCAGCAGGGTGGTCGAATCGGCGACGGTGTAGGCCAGAGCAGTCATGATAGAGGAGCTTTCTCGCTAGTAGAGTGGCTGGTGACGGCGAAGAACACGTCGTCGAGGTCGGGGGGGTGGATTGAGAGCTGCTCGACGGCGACACGAGCTTCGTCGAGCTGATCGAGCAGCCGCCGCAGCGAGGCGACGTCGCCGTTATTGGGTACCTGGAGGACGAGCTTGTCCTCGTCGCGCGACGCGGTGTCGAAAACGCCGGCAGCCGCGTCGAGTGCCTGCGGGGTAGCGAACTGCAACCGGACGTGGCCACCCGGGATGCGCCGCTTCAGTTCCTCGGAGGTTCCTTCGGCGACGATCCGGCCCTGGTCGAGGACCGCGACCCGGTCGGCGAGATGGTCGGCCTCATCCAGGTATTGGGTCGTGAGGAAGATCGTAACCCCGCCAGCGACCAGCTCACGGATGCTATCCCACATCGTGCGGCGGCTGCGCGGATCCAGCCCGGCAGTAGGTTCATCGAGGAAAATGATCTGCGGGGAACCGACCAGTGTCATGGCCAGGTCCAGCCGGCGGCGCATTCCGCCGGAGTAGGTCGACACTAGCCTGCGGGCCGCGTCGACCAGATCGAACCGGTCGAGCAGCTCGGCCACCCGGTTCCGTCCGCTGGCTCGGCCGAGGTGGTTCAGGTCAGCCATCAACCGCAGGTTCTCCTCGCCGGTTAGCAACTCGTCCACCGCGGAGAATTGACCGGTAACCCCGATCGCGGCGCGCACATCGTCGGCGGCATGGAGCACATCGTGGCCAGCCACGTACAGCTCGCCGGCATCAGCCGGGATCAAGGTGGACAGAATGCGCACGATCGTCGTCTTGCCGGCGCCGTTCGGGCCGAGCAGCGCGAAAATAGTGCCCTCGGGCACGTAGAGATCTACGCCGGCGAGGACCGAGGTGTTGCCGAAGGACTTGCTCAGCCCGGTCACGACGATCGCCGGCTGACGCGCGTCGCTCACAGCCGTCCTCGACGGCCAGCCTGTTCGGGAAGTTCGCTCGCAGCGATCAGGGCTTGCTCGACGGCCGCGGACTGACCGGCCAGACTGATGACGCGCCGCACCTGCGCGGGCTGGCGGACAGCGTCGAAGCCTGCGACGTGTAGTGTGCCGGCGTCGGGTCGAAGCAGTGTGGGCACGGCCCGTACGAAGGTGGTCTTGCCGGCGCCATTGGGGCCGAGTACGGCGGCGACACGACCGCGGTGTACGACGAGGTCCAGCCCAGCAAGCGCCTGGACGCGCCCGAATCGCTTGGTGAGGCCGGATGCCTCGATGATGGGGTTCACTTCAGGTAACTCCTCTCGTTCTTCGGCCGCTCCGAGCCGATTAGCGGAGCGGTCGCATGTTACGCATCAGCGTGTCGGTGTAATTAAGCCGGTGTGAAAGCTCTTTCGCAGGTATAAGACGGTTGTCGAGGTTCACCGCTAAAGACTGGTTCCGCGTCTTATACTCCTTGAATCAAACGTTGTTCACCAAATCCATAACTCCTTCGGCCCATGCATTAAACGTTGTTAGTTCGATGGCATCAGCATACGACTAACTGTGTTAGACTGTCAATGCACAAACGACGGAGAAGGTGTATATGACTGAACAGTCTTCGCAACGAACAAGACCCGCGCTCGACCGCGGGCAAGTGGCGCGTGCTGCCCTGCAACTTCTTGACGAAGTGGGGCTCGACGACCTCACCATGAGGCGGCTCGCCGATCGCATGGGGGTAACCGCCGCCTCGCTCTATTGGCACGTGCGGGACAAGAATGAGCTGCTGGCTATGCTCGGCGAGGAGATCAGCGCCGAAATTCCCCTGCCCAGGCAGGATTTGCCCTGGCGCGAGGCACTGACGCAGGCGGCTCGAGAGTACCGACGCGCGATGCTCGCGCATCGCGATGGCGCCCGCGTTCTGGTCGCTACTCCGCCCATCGGTGCGCAACGAATGCGCGGCGCGGAGGCGTTCCTGGCGATGTTACGCAACGCGGGATTTTCCATGCAGGACGTCGCGGACATAGGTTACGTGTGCAATAGTTTCATCGTGGGCTATGTACTCGACGAAACACTCAGCACTCCGGAGCCGCAGCCGGACGCGAAAGCTAGCGAGCCAACCGGCGCCGCGCTGCTCGGCAACCTATCGAGCGGGCAATTACTGGTTCGGCAGGGTGGAATGAACCTGACTGTTCGCTCTGACGCGTCGATCACCGACCTTTACCGCCTAGACTCCGAGGGTCGGCCGCCCGAGATACAAGCGCGGGAGGGCACAATCACATTCAAGCAGCGGCACGGCCGTCGCGAATCATCAACGCTTACGCTCAACGGCGCGATACCCTGGGAGATCGAAATCCAGGGAGGCGCACATCGGGTAAATGTTGAACTGCCACAAGGCAAGCTGGCATCGCTGGCAATCTCGGGTGGGGTGAGCGATTGCCGATTGCAGCTTCCGGCTCCCGTGGGCCCGGTTCCCATTCGCATCGATGGTGGTGTCAGCAAATTGCGATTTGAACGCCCTGCCGGCGCCGCGCTTCGCGTCCTTCTCGTTCGTGGCAGTAGCAAACTCACGCTCGACACGATGCATTTTGGCGCTGTGGGCGGCGATATGAAGTGGGAAAGCCCAGGATTCGCCGATGCGCTTGGTAACTATGACCTGCAGGTCCGCGGCGGTAACAGCGAGCTCATCATCACCACGTCATCTGACGGTTCCGGCAGGGACGAGAGGCAGGAAGGCGTTGCACCCGGCGCGAATGCTCAGCAAGTGTTCGGACCACGGCCAGAAGAGCATCCTACCCTTGCCGCGCTAGCCGAGCACCTCGCCAGCCCGGACACCGACCGCCGCTTCGAAGTGGGCCTGCAGATCTTCCTCGACGGCCTCGAGCGGCGTTTGGCCCGGAGTCGTGAGGTCGGCTAGACCTTGACTCGGACGCATCCGATTCATGCGATGTTCGTTGTGTCCGGCATCGTCGCTGCCGCTACGAGATTTACGCCTGATCGACCTTGTCCAGCCCGGTCGCGTTCATTCAGGAGATTCGCACAATCGTGCCGTGTCCGGTTTTCCAGGCTGGCCTGTACCTGGCACTAAGTAGCGGTGCGTTAGTCATTGCCGCCCGCGACCGGCAGCTTCCTGTCGCTCCCAATCAGCGTAACTAAGCGCATATTCGACACCCTCCTGCTCCGGTCCTTCAGGTAGGTCCGGCCACGGTTCGTCAAAGCGGAACGTCCGCACGTGAGACATGCCCGACTTTTCCATGACTCGCCTGGAGCCGAAATTGACCCTATCCGTCGAGGCGACCACGCGCAGTACGCCAAACTCGCTGAAGCCCTTGCGGATTAGTGCGCGTGAGACTTCGGTGCCGATGCCCTTACCCCAGGCTGATTTGCGCAAGCGGTAGCCGAG
>JAQBPC010000233.1 GCA_028287725.1 Chloroflexota bacterium
ACTTGCGGCCCGTGCAACGTATTCTCATGGCGCCAGGGCCGACTGACGTTGACCCATCGGTGCTCAGAGTCCTCTCTGCCCCGGTCCTTGGACACACGGATCCCGAGTTCTTCTCCATTCTGGCCGATATCGGCACTGGGCTCCGTCAGACATTCCAGACCCAGAACCCACTTACGCTAGCGCTCACCTCGAGTGGTACTGGGGCCATGGAAGCATGCCTCGCAAACGTCATAGAACCCGGAGACCGCGTCGTGGTGGGCGTTGCGGGCTACTTTGCAGAGCGCTTAGCGTTGATCGCCGAGCGCCTGGGCGCCAACGTCGTCCGCGTGACAGCACCCTGGGGAAGTCCTGTGGACCCCGGCGACTTACGGCGGGCACTCGGCGACGCCAGCACCAAGGTGCTCGCACTCGTACACGGAGAAACGTCGACTGGCGTCTTGCAACCCCTTCAAGACATGGGCAAGCTGGCGCATGAGCACGGCGCGCTGCTACTTGTCGATACGGTGCCGACCCTTGCCGGAATCGACGTGCAGGTCGATGCGTGGGATATCGACATGTGC
This sequence comes from Chloroflexota bacterium, assembly GCA_028287725.1. Classification (GTDB taxonomy): domain Bacteria; phylum Chloroflexota; class UBA5177; order JANWHV01; family JANWHV01; genus JANWHV01. The sequence goes on from JAQBPC010000233.1 coordinate 561, forward strand.
TATTCCGGGTCACAGAAGTGCATTAGCGCGCCGCCAGGCCTTGCCCTCGTCACCTTTGGCGATCGTGCGGTCGCGGCCATGAAAGCGCGTAGAACTCCGGTGAGCTTCTATTTCGACCTGCAAATGCTCGAGCGATACTGGTACGGCGACCATATGTATCACCACACGCCGTCGATCTCGCTCTACTATGCGCTGCGTGAAGCCCTGCGATTGATCAAGGAAGAGGGCATTGCTGAGCGCATCGAGCGACATCGAATGGCTCAAACACTGCTCCTCGATCTCCTGGCCGAAATCGGCCTCGAGCCCATGGTAGAGCCGGATTCACGGCTCGTGACTGTGACGACAGTGCGGATCCCGGAAGGAGTTGACGACCTGTCGGTGCGCCGCGCGCTCCTTCAAGACTATGGAATCGAGATTACCGGTGGTCTTGGTGAGCTGAAAGGCCGCATCTGGCGCATAGGCCTGATGGGTTATTCGTGCCAGGAGCGTAACGTCCTGCTCGTGACCAGCGCATTGAAGGCAGTGCTATCACGCCAACGCCTTGGTACGCGGGAAGCCGCAATCTCTGCAAAACCACCAGCTCGGGCAAGCCAAGCGCTATGAGCAGAACAAGCAAAGTGCGGCACAATGGGCACAAGGTCCAAATCAACCAGAGCGATCGCAACGACCTGATTGGCGCCCCTCCGGTGGTGCAAGCGTTGGTCGGCGCGCTTGGCGACCATACCGTGTTATGGCGGCCATACGACATGCGGTTGTACTCGTACGATGGATCGATAGACCGTGCTCGACCCGATGCCGTAATCCTGCCTTCATGCACTGACGACGTGGTAGTGGCTATGCGGATCTGTGCGGAACATGGTGTCCCAGTCACGCCCAGGGGCGCTGGGACTGGCCTTAGTGGCGGCTCCATCCCCGTGGAGGGCGGCGTGCTCATTGGCACGGCGCGGTTGAACAAGATTCTGCACGTCGACCCAGAGAATCGGCGGGCGGTCGTCCAGCCAGGCGTCGTAAACAGTCACCTCTCCGAGGCGGTGAAGCAGTATGGCCTGTACTACGTACCCGATCCGTCAAGCCAGCGCGCATGCACTATAGGCGGTAACGTGGCGGAGAACGCCGGCGGACCGCATACATTGCTGCATGGCGTGACCACGAACCATGTGCTGGGTCTCGAGCTCGTTTTGATGGGTGGCGAAGTCGTACGGCTTGGGGGCGAAGCCTTGGACTCGCCGGGGTACGATCTTGTCGGTCTCGTCATAGGTTCCGAAGGCACTTTTGGCGTAGTAACTGAAATCATCGTTCGCCTGGTGCCAATAAGCGAGGCCGTGCGCACGATGCTGGGAATCTTCGAAACGGTCGACCAGGCGAGTAATGCAGTGTCCGCGATAATCGGCGAAGGCATCGTACCCGCAGCGCTTGAAATGATGGACAACCTGCCAATCCAGGCAGTGGAGGATGCCTATCACGCCGGGTATCCACGAGATGCCGGAGCCGTATTGTTGATCGAGATTGAAGGTACAGAAGCAGATCTCGAGGCGCCGGCGAGGGCAATCGTGACGCTGTGCGAGGGAGCTGGGGCGCGGGAGGTGCGTCTGGCAAAGGACGCGCGCGAGCGCACGTTGCTTTGGGCGGGTCGAAAGGGCGCATTTGGCGCACTCGGGCGAATCACGCCGGACTACTACACGATGGACGGAGTCATTCCCCGAAGCACCGTGCCGGAGGTGCTACGACGGATCGCGGAAGTGGGGCGGGCCTTCAACTTGACTATATGCAACGTCTTTCACGCCGGTGACGGGAATCTGCACCCGCTGATACTGTTCGACGCCGAGCATGAAGGCATTATTGAACGGGTCAAGCAGGCCGGCGATGAGATTCTGGCAATTTGCGCCTCGGTTGGCGGGTCGCTGAGTGGGGAACACGGCATCGGCATGGAGAAAAACAACGTTATGGGCCTGATCTTCAGCGATGCCGATATGGATCTCATGAAGACGGTCCGCGGAGCGTTTGATCCGAAGAATCTCTGCAACCCTGGAAAAGTGTTCCCTACGCCGGGAAGATGCCTGGAACCTTCGGGCCATATTCGAGCGGGAGCTGGTTGGTAGGACTTAGATAGTGTCGCTACGCAGTCGGGCCTCGGTCGCATCGCCTGGCATGGCCAGATGGAAATCTTTGCCATTTCCCACCTGCCGTACCTGAACG
>JAQBPC010000235.1 GCA_028287725.1 Chloroflexota bacterium
CCGCCCCTAGTACGAGAGGACCGGGGTGGACGGACCACTGGTGCGCGGGCTGTCCTGCCAAGGGCATCGCCCGGTAGCTAAGTCCGGAACGGAGAAGCGCTGAAAGCATCTAAGCGCGAAGCTGACCTCAAGATAGCGTCTCCCATGAGCAAGACTCAGTAAGGCCCCCGGCAGACCACCGGGACAAGAGGCGGGAAGTGGAAGACCAGTAATGGTTGCAGCTGACCCGTGCTCCAACGGCCGAGCGGCTTTGAGCAGACACCTGTACTGCTCCTGCTTCAGCATCGATGCATCGCACAGCGCGCAGGTGCCGCCTGCCGCGTGTGCCCTCATCTGTACGGCGCGGGCTTCAACCGCCCGCGCACCAAGGCCCCCAGTTACGACTGGGGGCCTTTTTATGTCCGCAGTATTTGCGGTTCGTGGACCGCAACCGCAAACAAGGGCCTCCAGAGCTGGAGGCCCTTGTTTTATGCCTTGAAAACCCATTGCTCCAGGCCAAGGCCGCCGCGATAGTCGGCAATACACGAATTGGTTCCAACTGGTATATGTGTGCTTGGCGTGGTGCGCCCCAGCCTAGGACTTTCGTGCCTGAGGCGGTATGTGTGTCCAGGGTTTTATCGACGTTTTCGCGCAGGATACAGCCAAAGTGGCCCCTATTATGGAAGCGAATGTAGCATGGTACCCTGTGGGTAGAGTTTCGTATCTCGGTTCACTGAATCGCAATATGGACGAGCCGTTGACACGTATCTAGAAAGGGGGCCACGCGTCGATGCCGACGTCCTGGCAGCGCGCTCTTTATACTCCCCTGATTATCCTTGCCTGGTTAGCCGTCCTCCTGGTGGGAGGCTGGCTGTTGACGCATGTCGCGAAAACCATCTTGGTACTTTTGCTGAGTGGATTAGTTGCCTTTGGGCTTACACCGCTGGTAAACATTCTGTCGCGCTGGATGCCGCGTGCACTGGCGATCGCCGTGGCATATGTGCTTGGCTTTGCAATCGTACTCGGTTTAGGAGCTCTCATAGTTGTCACCGCGGCAACGCAGGTCACCAACCTGGTCGATAACCTTCCCAACTATGCACAGCAGGTCAAGCAATACGAGCCTCACCTTGTCACGACGTTGAAGCCGTTCGGCGTCACCCAGGCCAAGCTCGACAACACCCAGCAGCAAGCGATTGCGTATCTCCAAAGCGCAGGCACCACGGCCGCGAAGGATTCGCTAGGGATAGTCTCGGGAATTGTCGGCACAATCATCGACATCATTCTTGTCCTGATTCTCAGCGTTTATCTCACGGCGAACGGACCAAAAATCGCGCTGCGGATGCGCCGAGAGACGCCCGGCGCCCAACGCTGGCGCACCAGCCTGCTGATTTCCATCGTGCAGCAGGTGGTCGGTGGCTACATTCGGGGGACGTTGACGCTGGCAACGCTCGTCGGTGTATTGGTCGGGGGCGGCATGCTCATCCTCCATGTCCCATATGCCATCCTGCTGGGCGGTCTCGCGTTCTTCATGGAGTTCATCCCCATCGTCGGGGTCATCGTGTCCGGAACCGTATGCGTCGTGATTGCGCTCTTCCAGGGCTGGGTCCTGGCACTCGTCGTGCTTGGTTACTTCGTCGTCGTCCATATCATCGAGGGCGATGTCGTCGGTCCGCGCATCATGGGGAAGGCAGTGGGTATTCACCCTGCAACGGCGCTGATTGGGCTCGTTGCCGGTTCGGAGCTGTTCGGCTTGTGGGGCGCCCTGTTTGCGGCGCCGCTGGCCGGCTTATTGCAAGCAATTGGGACCGCTGCCTGGCGAGAGTTGCGCGGTTCAGATCCGGAAGCTGTAGTACGTGACCTGCAACTGGAAAAGAAGCAGGAGGAGCAGGCCACAGAGGAGAAGCCCAAGAAGGAACTGGCTGGCGCAGCCCCGGTCGCGTCCTAGGCTGTCTGTACTGGGGAAACGTTCATCGCTAGTTGCCTCGCTGCCCTACATCAGAACAGATAAGGGTGCAGAATTTGCGCGAAGCGTAGGACCACGATCACCACAAAGGCCAGCAACAGCGGCACAATGAATCCTTTCGTGACCTCTATGCCCATCCTGGCCCGCGACCCACCGTACGCCCGCAGGAGCTCTTGCTCGACCATCAGGGCCACGAGGAGCAGGACCGCGACCAAGCCCACTGTAGTCGCGACACCAGCAAGCGAATTTGACGAAATGAATGTCTTGGTGGCATCCGTGACTGTTGTTGTCATCCTGCTTCCCGGGGCGGATAGCTGCGGCCTGTAACGAAAATGGTCTGGAGCATTACTCCCGCCAGGCTAAGGCCGGCCAACACGATAAGACCCAGCTCAGATGACCATCGCTGAGCCAGAACCATGGTTTCGGACACCACCGTGTCAATTCCAATGCTAAGGGCAATCGCCACCGTCAACTCCATGAGACGATCTTCGATTTGTAACAGCCGAACGAAGGCCATCCCTGGGCAGAACAGCATGAACCAGAAAATTATCGCGGGCCGCAGTGGTGACCCTACGTCACTCACCTCAGCCAGCACAGATCCGCTTGCTGAAGCGATGATAATGAGCGGCCACCAGTTTGTCTGCTTCACTTCCTCGACCCTTGCCGTGTATTGGCCAATGTAAAGATGGTTGCATCATGATTGGCCAATACGACCTTGAAACGGCTGGACTGCTTCAAAGCGCGTTCTATCCTGTCCAACGAGCCAAGCGGTAACCAGCCACTCTCGTCAACGTCTGCCTTCTGGCTCCGTGTGATAATGAGGTACGCAGCCCTGTACCCCTTTACTCCCATCATCTGCGCAACGACGGCCGCGGGGTGCCCGAGCAGAGCTTGTTGTTGCTTCTGAGATATGCCTGTACTCAAGTTGTGTTCAAATGCGAGTGACTGGTAGGTATAGCGCTCGTAGTTGTGGAACGCCCACGGGTAATTCCATGTACCGTCAATCAGGAGCGACCTCGACGGCGCGGCGGTATATAGATACTCGGCAGCGGTAACCTCGTCCTTCGTGAAATAGTACATACGCTCCTTACCGTAATAGGCAAAGCAGAGGCAAACAAGCAACGCGCCGCTGATCAACGCTGTTACAGCGATTGTTCGCCGGGCCGTTCCTGCTGCCGGGCTTGGGTACAGGAAGGATGCAACGAAAAACACCATAAATGGGAGGCCGAAGAAATAGACCCGAAATAGCATTTCGCCGCCATAGGAATTCGAAGCAAGCATTGGAACCGGGGCGATGGCGAGGAGTGTACAGGACAGGTCCAAGTAGCCCTTTCGCAGGCGCCGTACAAGCCCAAGAAGAGCCAAACCCCATACCAACGCTGTTAAAGCGCGACCCATTAATGAGACAAACTGTAGGCCGGGACTGACCCTTGAGGAATTGACGAGATTTGAGCTGGCGTTCGCCTCAGCGTGGCCAATCGACTGGACGATCCAGTAGAGGTTGCCATTCAAGAATGCCACCGCCATGTAGATGATCCAGGTCAGTGTCATCACGACCATCAGGAGAGGCAGCCCGCGCGCGCTACAGATCTGAAAAACGACGAGCGCCGTCACGGCGAGGATGGTCATAAACGGCGTGAGTTGGTGACTGGACACGACGACGGCGAACAGCAAGACAATACCAAACATCAGGCCTGCTCGCTGGAGCGGGCGGGCCACGTTTCTCGGGGCATCGCTCCATGCCGCGCGGCTTACTAGCCGGTAGAACAGGGTTGCGGCCCAATCGAACACGAGCCACTGCTTGATCGCCTGCTTCGACGGCGGCGCCGTCACTTTGAACCACGCCAGACAGACGCCAAGTATCACCAGGTGGAGAAAGTAGGACATTGCCTGTGGCGAAAAGTAGTCCTGCCCGACCCAATTTGCCAGGAAGAAGAACCAGACACTAAGCCATATCAGACGGCGATCCTTTGTGAATGTGTTGAAGATTAGTAGCAGCGCGCTGAGATAGAGCAGGTTGAAGAACGGCGGCGCCCATGCCGCAAAGCTGAGCGCGCTTTTGAAACCGGCAACTTCCGTGAATAGCGCGCTCAGGGCAAAGAATCCCGGCCAATTGTGATACGCACTGAGGAAGGTAATGTTAGGATCCACGCTGCCGTGACGCTGGATATAATCGACGATACCGACGTGCTTCCAAGCCCAGGAGTATCGCAGCGTGCCGTACAGTATGGCCGGCGTGGCGTGAATCATGACAATCAGCGCGATGACGTGCACGAGTAATATCGGCAGCTTCGCCTGTGGCTGGTTGACAACCACGCAAAAGCTTATGGTCAACACGGCGAGCGCCGCAAAAATCGTCGCCGGCAGCACCGAGACAAGGCCCAGGTCGTTCATTCGGCCAAGGTCGACACCGGGGAGCGAAGCAGCCCAAAGCCCTGTCGCGCACAGCACGGCCATGAGTGGTCCGAGCACAGCCCACCACGTCGTCCGTTGCACGGTCGCTAGTTTCGCACGTTCAAGAGCGGGGAGGAATCTGCTCCACGTACGTAGGCCCGCTTGGCGCCGAATATCTATCTCGGTTGGACGAAATGATCGTTCCAATGAGTGCTACCTTGCTTGTCTGCGTCGCGTACAATGAACGCACGAATCTCG